>CAZNGK010000045.1:0-10254 GCA_964572575.1 uncultured Thermoplasmatales archaeon
CATTTTACAGAATAGAAGCGATTAAGAAACCAAGGCCACCCATAAAAGGAAATGTAAAACTTGGAAAGAAAATTTATGTAGATGATGAAAGCTGGGCAACACCAATGTAACGGCTTTTATATAATCCCACATTTATTTTTATGAAATTCTTAGGTGTGGATATTGGAGGAACAAATATTGACATGGTAATATATGATGAAACTTTTGAATATTTTGCAACCTATCCCACTTCAGAATGCGTAGAAAAACTTAACGAAATTCTGAGGGAAATAATAAAAGAAGAGGAAATTGATGTCATAGGCATTGGAGCTGCAGTTTGGATTAAAAATGGCAAAATTGTAAATGCACCAAATCTTCCATCCATTCCTGATTTTGGCGATGTGCCAATTATCCTTGATAATGATGCAAACTGCTTTGCATTATTTGCCTACAAAAGCGAGGCTTTTGAAAATTTGCTTGCAATTACAGTTGGCACCGGCATAGGAAGTGGTATAATAATTAATGGAAAAATTTACCGAGGAAATGGACTGGCTGGAGAGATAGGACATTTCTTTGTTGGAGGAAATAAGAAATGTGGATGTGGAGGTGTTGGGCATTTAGAATGTTATTTTGGCGGGAATGCCATGAAGGAGAAATATGGAAAGGAAGCAAAGGAATTGCTTAAAGATGATTTTATATATTCTACAGAAGAATTTAATTTATTCTGCAGAGTCGTTGCAAATGCAGTAACATTGCTTAGCCCGTCAGCTGTTGTTTTTGGAGGAAGAATTGGAATGAACTTAAATGAGGAAAGGTTGAAAGAAGGGATTTATGCATACCTCCCTCCTTTTTTCAATCCTGAAATAAAAGTTGTTAAAGATAGCCTAGCTGTTGCAAAAGGTGCATGTTTAATGGCTATGTCCAAATTTTAACACTTCCGGTATTTTTTCTATTATGTCTGTAGCTACAAGCCCATATCCCTTTTCTTCATATACCATATTTCCAGCCATTCCATTTATAAATGCAGCCATACAAGCTGAATGAAATGCATCAACTTTTTTTGCAAGTAAAGCAACACATATTCCAGCTAAAACATCACCTGTTCCTCCGGCAGTCATTGCTTCATTATGAATTCTATTCATTTTGATCCTGCTTCCATCACTTATTATATCTACAAATCCTTTAAGCAAAATAATTGCATTCCTCTTCTTAGCCTCTTCTGCAACAATTTTTTTCCTTTCTTCAAGCTCCGCTGGCAATTCTATGCCTGTTAGTTTCTTAAATTCACCTGCATGTGGAGTTATAACAACTTTCCCTTTACAATCCATTCCTTTTAAGCTTTCTATGGCATCTGCGTCCACAACAAAGTATTTATCTAAGTATTTCTGAATCAAAAGTTTGCATGCCTCCTTTGTTTTTTCATCATTCCCCAAGCCAGGTCCAACTAAAATAGCATCCGCCTTATTAACAACTTCTTCAATTTCTTTTATATTTTCGGGAGAGAAAAGCCGTCCATCCATTTTCCTGATAATCAAATTTGGAGAAAAAGATGCAATGACATGCCATACTGAAGAAGGACAGCATACATAAGCTAAATCACATCCTGCACGTAATGCTGCCATTGCAGATAAGGCAGGAGCCCCAGTATATGCTCCTCCTCCTATTATGGCAACAACACCATTCTCGCCCTTATGACTTTCCTTCCTTGGCTTGGGATAATAAAGCATCTCCCCTGGCCCTACAAATTCTTCAGCTTCCTTTGGTATGCCTATATCTGCAACAACAATTTTCCCGCATTTCCCCTGCATACCTTCCTTTATGAAATGGAAGGTTACAGTTAAATTCGGTTTTATAGCAAGGCTACTTCCAAAACCTGTTGGAATATCTACAGATAAAATGAATTTATTTGCTCTATTCAAAATTTCAACAATTTCTTTATATGGCTCTTTCAGCTCGCCTTTTATCCCCACTCCAAGCATCGCATCTATAACTGCATCACACTCCTGCAAAAGCTCTGAGAGCTTTTCTTTGTCATATATAGGAATTCCAGCTGCCTTAGCTTTCCTGAAATTCTTCATCGCAAGCTTGGTCTTTGGCTTTTGCACAGCCACAATAACACAATTTTTAAGATATCGCGCCGCCACATAGCCGTCTCCTCCATTGTTGCCTGCTCCGCACAAAATGAGCCATTTTTTATATTGTAACTTTTTTGCTTCATTGGCAACAGCTTTTCCTGCATTTTCCATTAGTTGCTCAGTATGCATGCCAAGAAATTCTGCATTTCTATCTAATACACGAGTTTCCATGAATATGCATAGTTTACTGCTTTAAAATGTGTTTCTATTATAGATAACATCACAAAATCGATGATTGTGCAGGAAAAGATTGAGATATAACATATATTCTGATGACATATACTCTGTTGAAATGATCTTCCAAATCATCTCATTTGTGTTCTTCACCTTATATGAAAAACTCAAGAAATATGAATGATTGAGAACATTCATTAAATCTTCTCCTATATCTGTTTTATCCTGATTTTCAAAAATTCATGGAGTATATCCTTACCTTTTCTTCCAAGATGGCTACATTGCGAAAATTAAAATATGCTTAACTTTTTCATTTTTGGATGGCCCGGGTGGTGTAGCGGTAACATAGGGGACTGTGGATCCCCTGTCCCGGGTTCAAACTGCAACTTGCCTGCAAGTTGCCTGAAAATCCCGGCTCGGGCCTCCCTCTTTTTATTGAAATCATCACAATTATGAAAATAATCACTAAACTATTTATTGAGATAGGATATAAAGATGAGATGATTCTACTCGCCATACTCGATGGATGGGGCTACAGCAACAGCAAGATAGGAAATGCAATTTATTATGCTCACACTCCAAATTTTGATGAGTATATGGCGAGATATCCTCACACTCTTCTGGAGGCAAGTGGTGAGGCAGTTGGTTTGCCTGCTGGGCAAATGGGGAATTCTGAAGTTGGGCATCTGAATATTGGAGCAGGACGCATCGTATATCAGGAATCAATGAAGATTTTGAAAGCCATTGAAGATGGCAGTTTCTTTGAAAATGATGTGCTAAAAGAGGCAATGGAAAAAGCAAGGAAAAGCAAACTCCATTTAATGGGGCTTATAGGAGATGGGGGAGTTCATGCAATGATGGAGCATGTTTATGCACTGCTTGAAATGGCAAAGAATGAAGGCGTGAAAGAAGTTTACATTCACTGTTTTTTGGATGGAAGGGACACCCCTCCAAAAAGTGCTATTAAGCATGTTAGACAGCTGGAGGAGAAAATTAACGATATTGGTGTGGGAGAAATTGCAAGCTTAATTGGAAGATATTTTGCAATGGATAGAGATAAGAAATGGGATAGAACAAAGAAAGCATATGATATGCTTGTAAAGGGAAGGAGAAGACTTGTTAAAAATGCTGAGGAGGGAATAAAAATTGCATATGAAAATGGAGAAACAGATGAATTTATTCAGCCAACAGTTATAGAAGGAAAGAGCAGGATAGAAAATGGAGATGTTGTAATTTTCTTCAATTTCCGTCCAGACAGGGCTAGACAGCTAACAGAAGCATTCATAAAAGATGATTTTCATGCATTTCCTCGCCTGCCATTGAAAATTCATTTTGTTACATTGACACAATATGATGATTCATTCAACATTCCTGCAGCATTTAAAGCAGATAAGATAAAAAATACACTTGGCGAGGTGCTTGCCAGATATAAGCTAAGGCAACTTCGAATTGCAGAGACAGAAAAATATGCCCATGTTACATACTTTTTTAATGGTGGGGAAGAAAAGCCATTTGAAGGAGAGGACAGATGCTTGATTCCATCGCCAAAAGTAGCAACCTATGATTTAAAGCCAGAAATGAGTGCATATGAAGTTACAGAAGAAGTGATAAGAAGGATTGAAAATAGGAAATATGATGTTATTGTGCTTAATTATGCAAATCCTGATATGGTGGGGCACACAGGCGTATGGAAGGCTACGCTAAAAGCTTTAGAAGTTGTTGACGAATGCATTGGAAATGTAGTTGATGCTATAATAAAACAAAATGGTATAGCAATGGTTACTTCAGATCATGGAAATGCTGAGGAAATGTTGGAAAATGGCCTGCCTAAGACTGCACATACAACGAATCCTGTTCCATTCATTTTAATTGGAAAAGAAGTGCAGTTAAAGAGGGGTAATCTTGGAGACATTGCTCCAACTATACTTGAGTTGCTTGATATAGAAAAGCCTGATGAAATGACAGGTAAGAGCCTTATTAAATGATATTAATTTTATTTTACAATTTTCTAATGAGCCATTGATTTTCATTTATATTATTGAAGAGAGGGAGTGATACGAGAATAATCTATTATGAGATTCATTACTTACTTTTATCCCTGTTGCCATCAAAGCTAAAGAAAATTTTAAATTTTTCTCCTGTATTTCCTTCATGAATAGAGGGAAAATTAGTGTAAAAATATGTTTTTTAGTGATTGGAATAATTGTAACGGGACTTTTCATTGAAACAATAAACATATCAGGTGGCAGTGCATTGAATCCCGCCCAAAATGCTTTTGTTTCTCTAAAATGGAATGATGGAAAGCATGAATATGGAAATACAACTACAACAAATACTGCTGGCTATTACGAAATGAGAGTTGCTGAAGGAGAGATAAATCTATCTGCTGCATATAGTCAAATTGTAGGAAGCAGGATGATATGGGTTTTTAATTCTACTGGAAACTTTAGCATATCTGGCGTTATGTGGAAGAACATCACTCTCCAGAATTTTCCAAACGAAAGTGCAAAAATAAAAGGGCATGTATATGATAATGAAACTAAACAGCCAATAGCAAATGCAAATATCAGCATGGTATTTTCCAACGATTATTTCATCGGAATAAATTTCACATATGCAAATTCAACTGGTTATTATGAAATAAATCTTCCTCCTTCAAATGCAACATTAACTGCCTCTGCTGATGGATATTATTCTTCTTTTAATATTACATCAATTGGAGAAGAAACAAAAATTATAGACTTTTATCTGGTACCAATGCCTCCTTTAACAGCTATTGTGAAAGGATATGTAAAGGATGCTGACACTTATAAGCCAATAGTAGATGCAGATGTTGGCATTTTTGAAATGGGTGCATCATATTTCAATTTTACATCCACGAACTCATCTGGATATTATGAGTTCAATGTTCCAGAGGGAAATTTTACAATGCAAGCAACTGCAAAAGATTACTTCTCAGCATTTGTTCCAGAACTTAATGTTACAACTGGCGAAGTAAAATGGATGAATATAACAATGAATCATTTTCCTCCTGATGAAGCATGGATTGACGGCTACATCCTAGACAACAAAACTGGAATGCCAGTGGCGGGGGCAGATGTTGTTGTGGAAGGAACAATTATGATTGGATCAGGAATAATGGTTGGAACATATGAAAGAGAGAATATTACAGATACAAATGGATATTACAACGTATCTGTCCCTGCTTCCCACCCAAATACAAATTATTCCTACATCAACAGCGTAGCTGCAGAGGCAGATGATTATTTCGGAAATAATACATCATTTTTGTATCCAGGAAATATGATTTTAGCTGGACAAACACTTCGCATAAATTTAACTCTCGATCCAATACCCCCAGAAAATTGCACGGTAAAAGGATATGTGTATATAGTGGCGCCACCTCAGCCGGAAAAGCATATCCATTATGTAGGCGGTGCAGGAGCAGGGAATTACACAAGCATTCAGGATGCAATAAATGCTGCCAGCAATGGCGATACAATAAAAGTTTATCCTGGTACATATGATGGTCCAATTGTTATAAACAAGGAAATAAAGCTTGTTGGGGACCCTGCCATAGATGGACATGGTGATTATGGAATAAAAATTGAAGCTAATAATACATTGGTAGAGAATTTTACTGTATTCAATTGCTCCATTGGTATACTCGCCTATAATTCTTCATTTTTACTTCATAACGTTACAGTCAACAACTGCACATCATATAACTGCACAGATGGGATCAAATTTTACTACGTAAAAGAAAGCATAATAAATGCAAGTTATGTGCATAACTGCACATCAAATGGAATTTATCTGGAAAACTCATATAATAACAACATAACAGCCTGCATAATCGAAAATATTACAGGCGTGAATGAATATGCTATTCATTTAAGAAATGCAAATGATAATAGAGTGGAGGACAACAAAATTTTCATGAAAGATACATTTGGAGGAATAGGAATTAGCAATTCGAAAAGAAATATAGTCATAGGCAACACCATAACTGGGGAGGGAGACAATAGTTATGGAATAATTATATGGGAAGGTGGCAGCCGTAATAACAAAATATTGAATAATTCCATTTATGATATTTCCTATGCTGGAATTGCCCTTGGGTATTCAAGTAATAATGAAATAAGAAATAATATTGTTGATGTATCTGGGGATGGAATACAATTTCAGGGAGGAGGCTGTCGTAATAACACAGTAGAAAATAATAAAGTGAAAAGTGGAGGAGAGGGTATTTATCTTGGAATGAATACTCCAGATTTTATAGACAACAAAATCTTGAATAATACAATAGAAGCATATAATGGCATTCATCTAAAAAGATGTAGAGATGGAATATTTATAGGCAACGTAATCAAAGCAACAAATTACGCAATATACATAGAAAATTCAAGTGGAAATGATTTCACAAATAACACCATAGGAATAACTAAAATATCATTTTCATGTAATGGAGATATATGGGTTAAAAATGCTTCACTGCCTTCTGCTGAACCATCTCATTGGCAGGCTATTGGTAAATTCTTAGAAATTAGAAATATGAGTAATGCATGGATTTTCATTAAAATTTACTATAATGATAGTGATATTGTTGGATTACTGGAAGATACACTTAAGATTTGGAGATATAGCGGAGGATGGCAGGAAAATGGATGGAATGGTTCTCGATATTTGGATACATCTAAGAATGTTGTTGGTGTAAACATAACTTCCTTCAGCATTTTTGCTCCTTTGGCTATGTCGCCAAACCATCTGCCATATGCAACGAATCCAACGCCTGCCAATGGAAGCGTTGATATTTCAACAAACCCAACTTTAAGTGTCATTGCCCATGATGCAGATGGCGATATTATGAATGTCTCATTCTATGATGCTTCCACCGATACATTAATTGGAAGTGTCGATGGCATATCTTCTGGCAATACAGCAAGCATTGTATGGAATGGTTTGACAGAAGGAGTTACTTATTACTGGTATGTTGTCGTAAATGATAGTTATGAAGAAAATAAAAGCGATGTATGGCATTTCACAACAACCATTCCAAAGCCCTCTGTGGTATATGTTGATGATGATTTCAATAGTAGCACTCCTGGCTGGGGATATGATCATTTTGCCAACATAACAGATGGAATTAACGCTGTGGCTAGTGGTGGCACAGTAAAAGTTTATGAAGGCATTTATGAGGAAAGCATTGGAATAAATAAGGAAGTAAATATAATATCGCAAGGAGACCCAGCAAATACAATAATAAAGGCAAGTGGTCAAAATGCAGTAACCATGAATTATCCATGCATGTTGGATGGATTCACCATAAGGGATGCTCATGCAGATTATGATAATGTAAGGGGAATATGGGTAAAGGCGGACGGATGTATAATAAGGAACGTAACTATAACAAACATTACTGCGAGACAAAATGATAGCATTACCATATATACATATGGAATAATGATTAACTATGCCGACAATTGCACCATCGAAAATGTAACAATATATGACATAGAAGGAAATGACTCGGTAGCATATGGAATATATGTATATGAATCAAACAGCAGTTCATTCAAAGATATAACAATATTTAATATTACATCCATAAGCAATGCCTATGGAATGTATTATTCACATTGCGTTAACAATGAAATTTCTGGTGCAAATGTAAACAATATAATTGCCCCATCGAGATATGGAATTTATCTCATTAGTTCAAATAATAACACATTAGAAAAGATAATTGCGTCTACAAGTGGATACGGCGTATTAGTTAATGATAACAACAACATTCTCATTGAGAAATGTAATATAAGCAATGAATTCCATAGCATAATGATTGATAACTGTAATTATAGCATAATTAGAGACAATACAGTATATGAAAACAACTACGGAATTACTTTATGGCGATATTGTTACAACAATACAATAGAAAACAATACTATTTTTAATAACCAATATCATGGAATATATTTCGATTCAGACGATATGTTTAATACAATAAAAGAAAATATCATTTATGGGGGTGCATATGGTATTTATCTTGGAAGTTCAGCAGGAAACAATGTGATTTTCTCTAACCATATATATAACAATGATATTGATGGTTTGAGAATCTATTCCAGTCATAATAATATCTCATTTAATTATATTCACAACAATTTAGAATATGGTATTCTTATTTCACAAAGTGAAAACAACATAGTATATGCAAATTATATTCATGATAATGGCCAGAACGGCATACATATTTCAGAATATTCTTCAAACAATACAATTATTTCCAACCATATTTACAACAATTCATATGATGGAATAAAACTATTTTATTACACAAGCCACAATCTCATAGAAAATAACCACATTTACAATAACAATTATGGAGTATATATTGGCTCATCATCGAATAATAATACAATTTCTCATTGTAATGTTTCTTACAACAAACTCGGAGGCATTTGTCTTTATTCCGCAAACCATAACATCATTGAATATAACATAATAATGAAAAATAATGGCAGTAATGCATATAATACCAAAAATGGAATATTTCTCTACGGTTCAGAACATAATAAAATTATAGGGAATGAAATAAAATCAAATAAGTATGCCGGTGTACAGTTGTATCGTCTTTGCCATGATAATCAAATATATAACAACACGATATACTCGAATGAAGTATATGGAATTTTAGTTTATGGGGGCAGTGACCCTCAACTTTGGTGCAAATATAATAGAATAGAAAATAATACCATATTCAACAATGGATGGAGTGGAATAGCAACAGGGTATGAAGATGGATTAGGAGGAATAGACGGACTTGATATAAGATATAATATTATTTATGGAAATGGTCATCATGGCATATTTCTCCATGCATATTCATACAATGTAACCATTGAGGGATGCGAGATTTATAATAATACTGACAAAGGAATCCTTGCAATTTCAGCAGAAAATAACACAATTTATTCAAACAAAATATATTCCAACAACTATGGCATTTATCTCTCTTCATCCAGCAACAACCTCATCTACAACAACTACTTCAACAACACAGTAAATGCAAAAGATGATGGAAACAACATATGGAATGTAAGCAAAACATCTGACGAAAATATTGTAGGAGGTGCTTGGCTAGGCGGCAATTACTGGTATGACTATGAGGGCAATGATACAGATGGAGATGATTTGGGAGATACTATGCTTCCTTATAATTGTAATGGAAATATCACAAATGGTGGAGATATGCATCCATTACTTATGCCAGTAAATCATCCTCCCGTTATATCTTATCCTCCAACGCCTGCTAATGGAAGCGTTGATGTCTCAACAAATCCAACTTTAAGTGTCGTTGTCTATGATGCAGATGGTGACAAGCTCACTATAATATTTTATGATGCCTCTGATGACAGCGTGATAGGAACAGTTGACAATGTGGCAGCAGGAAGCACAGCCTCCGTTACATGGCCAAACTTGCAGTATTCAACCACCTACTACTGGTATGTAATTGTAAACGATGGCTTTGAAGAGATCACAAGCAATTTATGGCATTTCACAACAAAAGCAAATTCTCCACCATCTACTCCGAGCTTAAGCGGGATAACATCCGGCTATACTGACTCACCTATAACATTTTATGCTGTTTCAACAGATCCAGATGGAGATAAAATAAAATACGGATTTGACTGGAACAATGATGACATAGTTGACGAATGGACTTCTTTATACAATTCTGGCGCAACAGCAAGCAGAAGTCATTCATGGAGTAGTGAAGGCACATATTATCTAAAAGTAAAAGCACAAGATGAATATGGAATGGAAAGTGACTGGAGCAATGTGCTTCAAATTACAATAACGACGTATATACCATCAAACAATCCTCCAAATGTTGAGATAACATCGCCATTAAATGGAAGTGTTGTTTCTGGCATTATTACAATTCAAGGAAAGGCATGGG
>CAZNGK010000046.1:0-10188 GCA_964572575.1 uncultured Thermoplasmatales archaeon
AATCTGGTGTGATGCGTTGTGGGCAAGTATTGCGATAGAGAAATTATATACCGTAATATTGCGTACCAGAACATTGCTCGCCGTTATATTTATTCCAATGCCTCCCCTTGCATTTATCACAGCATTTTTATGCTCAATTGCATCATCTATGAGCTTCAAAGGCTTATATATTACGATATTCTCTCTATACAAGCCGGGATAAACCTTTATTGTTGCATTGTTGCTTGCATTGTCCACTGCATCCTGTATGCTGTTGTAGTGATCTATACCAAATCCCTGCACGGAGGCATTAAATGATGGGCTAACGAAGAATGCTCCTCCTATTTTTATAATCCTGCTTATTGTATCGCTTTCACCATAAGCATCGATTACGGTTAAATTCACCGTATAATTTCCCCATGCTGAATATGAATGATTAACTACGCTTCCATAACCGATGCTTCCATCTCCAAATTGCCATGTGTAGTTTACTATGTTTCCTTCAGCATCATAACTTGTAGAAACAAATGAAATTTTATCTCCCATGCCTGCAATTTTTGGAGAGTATGTGAAGTTTGCTTCTGGAGGAGAATTTGGTGGAAGGTAAAATGTTGCATAATGAATATGCTTCTCTCCTCCATCATCCTCGCTCCATGCAATGAATATGCTTCCATTCTTGGCAGCTATCGTGGGAGCAAATGATTCATTGATAGATATAGGCATCTCATTCATTAAAACAATCCCGCTTGTCGAAATTCTTTTATAATATATTCTCCACATTCCATCTCTATCATCCTGCCATGCTATATGAACAACGCTTCCATCAACAGCTATGCTCGGATTTATTGCATTTCCAGTGCTGTTGCTTATTTCCATTACATCTGATATTGAGCCATTGGAATAAATTTCTTTATAATATATTGCATATCTTCCATTACTATTATCCTGCCACACAACATGCATGTTGCCCTCGCTGTCCAAAGCAGCAGCACAGTTTCTTGAGTCCCCTGCATTATTGCTTATGTTATATATCTCAGATATTGCCACTGCTGCAATCGCAACCACAACAGCCAAAATTAATATTAATGTTGCTTTCCTCATTTTATCACCTCGGATCAAGATAGAACTGAGGATAGTATGGCTCTATTATATACCATGTGCCACACTCCTCATCATACACTTGCTTGGCATTCAAAAATTTGCTCGAATTCATGTAATATGTCAAAATTTCCTCCTCTGCTCCCTGAAATGCATCCTTTGCAAATTGGGCTGGCATCGTCGTGCCAGTAAAAACAATAAATGAAAAGACCAAGGCTTCGCCAGGATCGCTGGCATATTCTATGTATGGACTCGTTTCAATTCCAAGCACTTTCATTCCTCCAACCATACCATAGTATGTGGCTGTCCATGTTATGCCAACAACGCCAGCAGGCGGGAAGGCGATGCCAGCAGCAGAAATACCAACATCAAGCATGACAGCTACAGTATGCTCGCCTGCAGCCCTCGTTATAAATTTATCGTTGGCGTTGTAGGCATTATACCATGTTAAGCTTAGGTCTATTGCGGAAATTGCAAAGTCAATTACTTCAAGTTTTCCAACCTCTGGAGTCATGAATTTGTTTATTTTGGCTGCTTTTTCTACTGGATCTGTAATCTTCTCTATATTTCGAAGCTCTTTGAAAGTCTTAAAAGCTCCATATCCACCTGTTCCCAAACTATACGCTGATGAGGCGTATGAGAATAGCTCCATAACTATGCTTCCATCTGCCTGTTTGTGAGGGGCAACAACCATAATGAATGAGTCATCTGTGGACAACATTGAGCTATCTGGCTTCGCCGAGAATATATTCTTTACTTCATCATATTTTGAATCAGACATGGTTTTAACTGCATCTATGCTATTATTTTGATCTTTCACAATATGAATTATTCTTTCATGCTTAGAGGAATCCACTATCTTGCGAGTGTACGAAATTGTATAGTTGTATAGGCTATTATTATGCTTTACAACACCCGTAATATTTTTATCCGCCATCTCCTCATCCTCACAACCCCATGCCCACCATATTCCAAGCTGAGATATCCATGAATATGTGTAATAATTGACTTTATCATGGATTATACTCTTATATTCTTTCATTGTCACGTTTTGAGCAAATACGCTGCTAACATTATAATACCAGCCTGAGGTAAAGTTAATCATTGCTATTATTTTATCAACATCCTGTTTCATAGTGGAAATGATAGCTATCGCATCTCCAGCGAGCATGCCATTATCAAAAACAAAATCATCTGGTGAGCCATGATATACGTATATACTATATCCTTCGATGTTATGCCATCCAGTCGAATAATTTTGAAAATCATCTGGCAACTTTGAGTTTATATCAGTTATATTTTCAGAAAGCTTTGATATGACACGATATGAATATGAAGGCAATATCTTTTCAATGCCTGCAACTTTTATTGAATCTATGTCCCATGGTATGACGCTTTTATCTCTTGAACAGCTTCCATTTCTAACAACATATACAGGGGAAAGATACACATGGATTTTTCCAGAATGATTTGCTGGTATTGGAATCTTTATGGAATATGCTTTTTCCATTGGTGTGCTCTCTATTTCTGTTGGAGTGACAAATCCTTCCTTTATAAGGAATAAGTGTTGCATTGGATATGAATCAAAGACTATGCTACCATTATGCCATCTGTTGTTTGAATCAACATACCATCCCGTGGCGGCGTTGCTGTATATTTTATATTCGAAAGCAGGAATCTTGTAATGATATTCATCTATGAAATAATGTTTATCCTCTGATGATGGCAACGAATATTTTATAATCATTATCTCTGCCCTATTATCTTTGACGTAGGTATCGAACAATGCATATCTGAAATGAGTCTTTTCTTCTGTTCCTATTTCTCCGTTTTCATATCTGTAAACACTTTGATTGTTGTACAGGGTCACATTGTAAAGTTTCGCTATGTAATAGTATCTTATTCTATATAGTGGATAACCCGTAAAGTCATGGAATTCCCATGTGTCATTATAATTGCTGTTCAAAGCATCTCCTTCTATTGATATTGAATTTGGATATATGTCGTACCATTCTGGAAGTGTTTTAATTATGTTCTCCTTCACCTTTTCCAGATCACTCATATTCGATACCTTAACATCTTTTCTTCCCCTATCATCAACACTGCCCCATCTGTAAATTATCCATGAATGCCCATCCAAGCCCCAGCCACGGAATGTTTTGTTTTCCATGATGGAACCAATCGGATATGTGTGATGATTGAAATTCAAATAACTGTAACTTAGTCTGGAGGGATCGTTTTTATCACTCACGCCATCCAGATCCGAATCCATATCGGTGGGTGAGGAAACCGTATATGAGAATAAATATTCATGGAACATGTTATAATATGGAACCTGCTCTTCTCCATCGAGCAAGCCATCGTTGTCGCTGTCAGGATCCAGCGGACTTCCCTGCTCAGCTCCATCAGGAATTCCATCTCCATCGCTATCCGGATTTGTCATGTTGCATCCCTGTTTTGCTATTACAAGGCGGGAGATGTAGTTGCTTGAAGTGATAGAGATGTTATATACTCCTCTAACTAATGTTACTTCTAAAGGATGCGAGGCATCAGCATTTGATGAACTGCTTCCATTTATTTCTATACTCGCGCCCGCTGGCTCCGTCCAGATGTGGCATGTGGCATTCACTGGTATTTTGACAGATATGTTCATTCCGGGTGTGATGCCCCGCCATCCGTCTGAAAATCTGGTGATTGTATCCCTGCTTTCATTCATGTATTTCACAACATAGATTGTATCAACAGGGAAGAAACCAAATTTTTCATCATAATCACTCAAGCCATCGCCATCGGCGTCGCCACCATTTATGGCATCTGTATGATATATTCCAACTTCATCCCCATCCATAAAGCCATCATTGTCGGTATCATCATTGGCGAAGTTTGTTTCATTTTCATCAGTCTTGCTATCGCAGTTCAAATCTTCTCCTTCCCATGGTTGTTTTATTCCGTCCTTGCTATACCATATTCCCCATCCATCTATTGTGCCATTGTAATGGATATGCAATTCTGCAGCTGTAGCATTGTAGCCCCATCCATCTATCCATCCGTCTGGCAGTCCATCATTATCGCTATCCACATCATTGTAGTCTGGCAGTCCATCATCATCTATGGATTCATTCCATCTGTATTCGTAACCATCTTTTATTCCATCTCCATCAACATCAGGATTGTTTGGCTCGGGGTCAATTGAATCTGGCAAGCCATCATTATCGCTATCGTTGGAAAGCATGGCTGTGCCATTGTATGTTTCTTGATGGCGGGAAGCATAATATGGGTTAAGAGAAGTGCTATTATCGGGAATATGAGTATTTCCCTGTACAAATTTTGCCATTTTTGGCCCAGGAATATCGATATAGACATATCCATCATTGCTATAATACAAAGGATAGCCTTCTGGAGTATGAACTTGCTTTTTAATTCCAAGCAGGGTATAATTTATTGGATGAAGTGTTGCATTTGAGGAATTGATTGTAACCATGCCATCAAAAGCACTATACCAGTATTCCTCTAGTTTGTTATTTGAAGTATTCATTTCCACTCCGATCCATATTGAGGTGTTGAAAGAGCCGTTATAGTTTGATCTGTATACGACTCTAACTTCATCTCCATCCAACACGCTATCATTATCACTATCATTATCCAATGCATTCATCAGGCTATCATTATCGAAATTCAGCAATGGATATGCTTCCTCACCATTCAAAATTCCATCATTGTCAGCATCCCTATCTAAGAAATTTGGCGTGCCATCATGGTCGCTATCTTCAAAGCCAAGCTTGAATCTGTCTCCATCGAGCATGCCATCATTAAGCGTGGAAGGATTGAGCGGATCGGTAAGCATTAAATCATTCTTTGTTTCCTGTCCATTGTTGAAACGATAGATGATGCTTCCTCTTCCCGTCTCTGCATACTTTGCTTCTCTAGCCACCGAGCATGAAAATCTGTCCATATAAACAGGATTGTAATTGCCAGGAACATCAATGGTGACATATGGATAGATGTAACCGAGCACCATTGGATCTCCATATCCTGCCAGAATGGCATATTCCCCATGCGGCTCAAAATCTATTCCATTTGGATAACAACAATCAAATGATGTGGTTCTGTTTAAATAGCCTGTTTTTAAATCGAGCGTGAATATATGCCCCCAGCCCGAATTGGTATCTTTTGCTGTTATGATTGCCTCTGGAAGATTTGGATGCCATACCACATCTGTAAAAGTGAATGGAGATGTCAGGAAAGATGTTTTTCCTGTATAAATATGGTAGTTACTATTATAATCCACAATATATGAATTCCATCTTTTTACTGTTACACCATATTCTGTGGTATAGTCATATCCTGTTATCACTCCATAATCGATGTATTTTCCCAGAGTTTCATCAAAACCATGTTTCCAGTCGCAAGCAATCAATGACTCTGGTTTTGGAAATATAACAATTTCCTTATCGAACATGGCAGTAGAAGGCCATACATCACATACGAATGCCCTGCCATCGGAGGTGATTATGAAAAAGTATATATTGTTTATGCATGCCACATCTTTATACACATATCCTGTTCCTCCCAATGAGGAAGAGAGTGTTACATTGGTCACACTATTGTTTTCCGCATTTATGGATAATATAGTTCCATTTCCGACTGCAACAGCATATTCTTCAGATGTTGAAAAGGCAACACCATACAGGTTTCTTGTTGTATTGCTTGCAATCTGTGCTATTGTTCTATTCAAATAATCGAATTTGAAGATAACTCCATTATTTCCAACCATGATTGCATACTTGCCAGAAGAATCCCAGTCAATGGAATTTATGTATGTGCCTAACGGAAGAGAAAATTCTTCCATGCTGCCGTTTTTATGATAAAGATATGCATATCCATTTCCAGATATCAATGCATACTCACCAGAGGGAGCCCATGAAACTGCTTCCATGGTGTTAAGAAGTAATGGGCGTTTTATCGGAAATATGCTTGGTTTATCATTATAATACACGGGATAACCCTCCGCCGTATGAGCAACGCTGTGCATTTTTGCTATCTGTTCATCCTTCAATGTAACCCCATCTAGCCTTCCAAATGGCAACAGATTTTTATTGAGATAGAATTCAGTATCTATTGCAATCCATGAATTGTCGTTCAATGGAGAGGAATAATCTATTGCGGGAGATGCAACATAATAGACGACAATTTTCGTAGCAGGGTTGTTACTATTATGCTTTATTATTATTTTATTTTCCCCTCTGCTGTAATTGAAGTGGTCATAATCGGGAGGATAGGATGATTCAATAAGATGCTTTCTTGTATGATTGAGTTTCAGGAGAGTAACATTGTATATCTCCAAGGTATCATAAGTTCCCCAGTTATCGCCAACTTTAAAATCTGTTCCATACCATGTTGAGCCATTGTTTATAGGTATAACACCATCTGTTGGATTTATGTATCCTGTTCTATTAAATTTTCCAAATCCGCCATAATCTGCAGAATAATTCACTTCCAAGTCATCATCTTTTGTTAAATTATAGCCCACTTTGAGAAAGGCAGTCCAGCCGTCGCCGCCATGCGCTGCGTATTCACTCGCATTCCACCACCAGTATTCGTTTTCATTTAGAGTAGAGCCAGGTGGCCTTTCCTGCAGAGGTATACGAAGTTTTTCTGTGTAGTATATTGTGACATTGATTATCTGGCTTGCTGAATATCTTAGCTCTCCATAATCATAAAATGCATCACCATGTAAATTTTTTCCAAAATTAAATTCCTCTCTTATTACGCTGCCATTGTTCACATCTTCCGCATTTGTTCTGAAAACAATCCAGTCTCCTTCGCTATCCGGCAATCCATCGTTATCAGTATCAGGGTTGCTCATATTTGTGCCTCTTAAATACTCCGTTCCATCGCATACTCCATCATTATCGCTATCTGGATTATTCGGATCTGTATGAAGAGACAATTCTTCAACTCCATCATTTAAGCCATCATTATCTGTATCGGTTGATGAAGGATCCAGACCATGTTCATATTCATAAGAATCATTCAGTCCATCCCCATCGCTGTCTGGCGAATAGGGATCGGAGTGAACATATTTTTCATAACACATATCTCCATATTCTTTTACACTTATATTCCATCCAAAAACTTCCAGTCCATCTGGCAAGCCATCATCATCGCTATCATCGTCCGTAGGATTGGCGCCAGCCCATCCAGCATTCCATTCTCCCGGATATATTTCCATTCTTCCTGTGCTTTTGTTTATTGCCCTTGTGAAATTTCCATCCCATAGCCCATCGTTATCGCTATCCGCATTGTTTGGATCCGTTGTTATCCATCCCACCCCATACAAGGGACAATATCTTCCATTCACCTCATCATAATCACTTACGCCATCTCCATCGCTATCCGCATTGGTGGGATCAGTATGGAGGAATAGCTCATAAGAATCGTTTAGGCCATCATTGTCGCTATCTGCATCAAGCATATCTATCAAGCTATCATTATCTGGATCATCGAAAGGAGTATAATAGTTATAGGAGAAATAAAAGGGATTGAAATATCGATATACATAATATTCATCTCCATCCTCAACGCCATCATTATCGCTATCATTGTCTAATGGAGGAATCAAACCATCATTATCCACATCTAAAGTGAAATTTTCATCTCCGTCGAACAAGCCATCATTATCGCTATCTGGATTATTGGCATCTATCCCGTGCTCTATTTCGTATTTATCAAGCAAGCCATCATTATCGCTATCATCGCTTATTGGAGATGTTCCATTTTCATATTCTTGCATGTTTGTTAGACCATCGTTGTCAACGTCGCCATTTGCTCCATTATCGCCATTGCTCTCTAAACCATTTAAGCCATACCAGGCTTCCCATCCATCTGGCAAGCCATCATTATCGCTGTCATAGCTATTTGGATCGCTTTCTCCTGTATCCACAGCACCATTGCAGTTCAAATCTTCTCCTTCCCATGGCTGCTTTATTCCATCTATTCTGCTGTAGTTAACTCCCCAGTATTTGCCACGGCTATCGTAGCTCCATCCATCTATCCATCCATCTGGAATGCCATCATTATCGGTATCATAATCCTGCCAGTCTGTTGTTGTTGTGGTATCAAAATCATCATAGCTTGAATTTGAATAATTTGTCCATCCCCTCTCAACACTGTCATATAATCCATCGCCATCGCTATCATATG
This sequence comes from uncultured Thermoplasmatales archaeon, assembly GCA_964572575.1. Taxonomy (GTDB): domain Archaea; phylum Thermoplasmatota; class E2; order UBA202; family JdFR-43; genus VBQI01. The sequence goes on from CAZNGK010000046.1 coordinate 8,281, forward strand.
ATGTTTTTACTCCTCCAACATGCAATGGAATATAATGAATCTCGTTGTTGCCACTTTCATTTGTTGTGTATATGATCTGCATTATTTTTTCCAGAGTGTTGTATAAAATAAAGGGCGTGAAAGAATTATTTTCTAGCAGAGTTTCATCAAACCACTGCAAAGAAGACATATTATACATTTCATAGAATACACTTCCATTGTGTTGCCATACAAAATATATTTCGGAGCCATGAGCAGCTATGGATACATTTTTGGAAGGTATGGAATTTAGTTCCATTATTGATGAAATAATGTTTCCATGCTCATCAATTTCAGCAAATTTTATTGTATTGTTACTTTCATTCTCCCAAGCAATATATATTCCATTTCCTATCACAATAACAGGCTTTTTGTTTTCTCCAGAAATGATAAGAGTATCATTGCTCCATGTTGAGGTTGTTGCATCATAAAATTTGTAATATATTCCATTATCGCTTCCATAACCCTCCCATACAACATATATGTTGCCTTTGTCATCCATAATGGAATATGGATTTGTGGATGGCATTGCCGTCAGTCTTTTGTCCCATGTGTTTATGGCATATGTAAACATTCCTACTAAAACTAAAAACAACCCAAAAAAGATTGCTGTGTTCTTCCAATTTTTCATGGAACACACCTCAATTTTATAAAACGAAAAACAAAAATGATATATATGCTTTGCGATGTTCAACTATGTCGAAACAATTTCTATGAAGTCAGAAAGTTTCATTCCGTTTTCCCATTTCATGATATAATTTCCATTGCCTGTTTTTTCAAGCTTTGGAACCATTTTGTTCACTTGTTTACTCTTTCCTTGCAGCCCGTCTATTTCTATTGTAAAAATGCGCCATGCGTCGCCTCTCGCCCCCTTAATGCGGTATGCAAAAACTGGAAGTGTGCTTGATTCCGTGCATTTTTTCTGCATTTCCTCTGCCTTTCGTTGCAGCCTTCCGCCTTCGTGGCTGAAAAGGATTTCTTTTTCCTTCCTCACCTTTATCTCAACAATGAAGGAAATGTCACCTCTTAGAGCAACAATATCTGCAATTCCAAGTGAGCCAGCTGCCCTTACAACAATAAATGGTTTCTTCATAATCTTAAAGTATTTTTGCTTCTCTTCCTCGCTACAACTTTTTGTCACTCTTTCAATAACATCTTTATTTCCAGACAATATTTCTCTTAACTCGCGTTCATATATGCTCATGAATAACCGCCTATCTGAAGTGTAGGGTCACCAAGCAATGTAAAGCCTTCGACAGTATGAATTTCCTCTCTCTCGCTTAAAATATCGAATGTGCTGATGTATCTATTCTGTGTGTATCCCCAGAGTTCACCAAGCATTGTTATTCCTTTTGCATATCCTTCAAACAATCCAAGTTCCATATACCCATAGCCATCCTCGAGACAATCTGGCTCATCTATTCCATCTCCATCTAAATCACCTTCATTTCCAACATAAGCAACAGGGAAGCATGCATAGCCCAAGCTCGCGATAGCTCCTCCATTATACTTGCGGGCAAACCACCAGCTAATGCCTTCAGGCACAGGCAGCCCGCCAGTCCATGCGTGAATGGCTAAGCTAACATTAAACATTGCCGTATGGCAGCCTCCCCAGACCATGATTGGCAGTCCTTTATTGAAAAATGTTGGGGCATCAAATATGTCCAATCCTTTCTCCCATTCATCGAAATCATGTGGCGGGTGAGTTGCCCAGCTCATTGGACTTCCATGTCCATGAAGATGAACAAACATTGCTCCCTCGCCTATAGCAGCTTTTATAGCTTGTGGTGTCACATCCCGCTCCGATGCCCATACTTTCTCGCTTTCGAAATCCAGAGGCACAAAATAGCTTATTGTTTTATTGGTCACAACCTCTCCCTCATAATAATC
>CAZNGK010000047.1:0-10107 GCA_964572575.1 uncultured Thermoplasmatales archaeon
AAAAAATACATAAACTTTTATATCCACTTTCAATTTTACTGCATGGAAAAGAAGTGGCAAAGATGGCTCTTCTATATTGATATAATCATAATTGCAATTTTTGTAATAGCAACTGTGTATATGGCAAGAGACGCATATATGGCAGGACATTACTGGGGAGATATGCCAGAATATGAAAAATATTTCTGGAGTTTTGCAAGAGATGTGGCATTTCAAACTGCCACCCTTGTATGGATTTTCTATCGCCTTTTCCGCTGCCAGTTTCTGCTCCTCAAAAAGCCATAAATTTATTAACGGCATGCATTTTAATTTTGGCCATAGGCACAGAATAGGCTGGGGGGTTAGGCGTCCCCTGTAACCAGAAATCGCCTTTGCTGGAGCCGAAGCCACTGAGGCGGCGCAAGCATCAGGCCACGATCCAGCATTGGACAATGAGATCTCGTCCTCTGGGACTGGAGGTGGTGCGTGAGCCAGCTGGAGGGCTGGTGCATGCACCTTTATCCCAGTCAAGGGGTTAGGCCCGGAAGGGAGCGGCCCAACTGGGAACTACCGGTGCTCAGAGGGGAGCGGGATTGAGGAAAATGCTGGGGAAATCGTTGTCTGGTGCTTGCGTCCACTTGGGGCGTTTCTGTGCCGGCTAAAATGGATAAAAGGCGAGTTATCATAGATTTCTTTCAAAAGCAGGGCATTTTAATTCAACCTGAAGCAGTTGACTTTTTAGTTAAAAAGGAGGATGGAATAGAGGCGTGTAAGAGAGTTTTAAGAGAAATGGCTGAAAAACCTTTTATTATATCTCTCAATGATTTGCAGAGGATAATTGAAGAAAAAAGGGTGGTGGAAAAGAAAGAAGTGAAGGTGGAAGTGAAAATAGAAAAGAAAAGAGGCAGAGAAGGATTTAGGATATTAAAGGATGTAACTGGTAAGAGTACATGTGAAGGAAAGGTAAATGATTTTGTCTCTTTATTCAGAGATAGATATGAAAAGATGGAAGAATTGCTCAGAAAAAGACAGGAAATGAGAAATGCAATGCCTATCAAAAAGGCATTTAGGGCAAGTGATGAAATATCAATAATTGGGATTGTAAGAGATGTGAGGAGAGTCAGAAATGGTAGTATAGTTGAACTGGAGGATTATGAAGATGTTATACCAGTATATGTTCCTATTGATGTAGATGTTTCTGTTGTTAATGACGAAGTAATAGGAGTTGTTGGAAAAAAAGCAGGCGACTTATTTATTGCAAAAAGTGTTGTCCGACCAGAGATACCTGTAAGCAGGAATAGAAATTTCTCTCACGAAGAAAAATATGTTGCATTCCTTTCCGACATTCATGTTGGTAGCAAAAGCTTCCTGGAAAAAGAATGGAGTAAGCTGGTAGAATGGTTAAATGGAAAGAATGGAAATGAGAGGCAGAGAGATGTTGCAAATAAAATTGAATACATAATAATTTCTGGAGATTTGGTTGAGGGCGTTGGAATATACCCCGGACAGCAAAATGATTTGGTGACAGATGATATATACAAGCAATATGGAGAACTTGCAGAAAAGTTAAAGGATTTTCCATCTGATATAAAGTTAATTATACAGCCTGGAAACCATGATGCTGTTCGCCCTCCGCTGCCTCAGCCAGCATTTGAGAAAGAAATACGGGAGATTTTTTCTGACTTAAATGCAATATTCATAGGAAATCCATGCTATTTTGAAATTGATGGAGTAGTATTCCTTTCATATCATGGACAATCTATTCAAGATTTTGCATCAAGCATTCCTGGCATGAATCAAAATAACCCTACAAAAATAATGAAAGAGATGCTTCGAAGAAGACATTTGGCCCCTATTTATGGTAGCATTTCCTCTCTCGCACCAGAGAAGGAAGATTATATGATTATAGATACTATACCCGATATATTTGTCACTGGACATGTTCATGTAACATCTGTCGAGCTATATAGAGATGTTTTACTCTTAAATGCCTCTGCCTGGCAGCGCCAGACAGAATATCAAAAAATGATGAATCTGCTGCCTGATCCTGCAAAAACGATAGTGGTGAATCTGCAGAATTTGGTGGCAAGTGTAATGCAATTTTCATAATTTATTGCAATTTCCATAATTCATCCATAACCCACACCCCCTTATTTCCACTGGAAAGTTTATATTGAGCGATGTGATTAAAAAATGTGAAAGGTATTGTTATCTCTATAAAAGAAGATGTACAGGAATTGCTCCTGCTAACAAAATCCTTAGGATATGAAATAAGCAAGATATTTATTCAAAAAAGAGAAAAGCCAACACCATATTATGTTGGGAAAGGTAAAATTGAGGAGATAAAAGAGTATGTTGAGGAAAATGATATTCACATTGCTTTTGTAAATGATGCCTTGCGCCCTTCTCAGTGGTATAATCTAGAAAAATTTTTGAATATAGAGGTTTATGATCGAATAAGGCTAATTTTAGAGATATTTGCAGATAGGGCAAAAAGGAAGGAGGCAAAATTGCAGGTTCAATTGGCTAAGTTAAGATATGAAAAACCATTTGTAAGGGAATTGTTTCGTAGAATTAAGGAGGGTGAAAGACCTGGCTTTTTAGGAGGAGGAGAATATGTTGTAGCTGATTATTACGAAATGATAAAGAGGCAAATGAAAAAAATAAAAGAGGAATTGAAGAGGATAGAAAAAGAGAGGGCAATTAGAAGAGCATTGAGAAAGGAAAAAGGTTTTTATTTGATATCAATAGCAGGATACACAAATGCTGGAAAAAGTTCATTACTTAATTTACTTACTGGAGCAAATGTTGTTGTGGAGGAGAAATTATTTTCAACACTTTCAACAAAGACAATGAAAATGTGCAGAGAAAGCAATATACCTCTTCTATTAACAGATACTGTTGGATTCATTAAAGATTTGCCACATTGGCTTATAGATGCCTTTCACTCCACCCTTGAAGAGATAGCACTTGCTGATGTAATAATTTTGCTTACTGATATAACGGATGATATAGATATACTTGAGGAAAAAATATCCACAACTCTTAAAGAAATTTATCAGATACAACAGGATCCAAATATTGTAATTGCATTAAATAAAATAGATTTAATAGACAAGGATGAGTTGCAAGCAAAGAAAAAAATGCTGGAAAAACATTTGGAAAGAAAATGCATACCAATATCTGCAAAAACTGGGGAAAATATAGAGAAGCTTTTAGAAGAGATATATAAAAGCTTGCCCAAAATATCACATCTTGAAATTATTCTTCCTCAGGAATGTGATTCTTTTATCTCATGGCTTTATAAGAATACAAATGTAATCGATTTTTCTTCTGATGGATGTATAAAAATGAATATTGAATGTAGCGACAGGATAAAAGATAAAATTATAGGAAAATGCAAAAAATTGGGAGGTGAGGTGAAATTAGTTGAAAATTGAAGATAGAATAAAAAAAGATATTGCCCTATTTGAGAAGAATATTAAAGAAATTGATGATGAAGAGATTGTAGATATGGCAAGGAGATATTATGAGGATGCTAAATATTATTTTCAGAAAAAAGATTACTTTACTGCATTTGGGTGTATTAACTATGCTCACGGTCTTATAGATGCTCTTAGAATAAAGCTAAATAAGTTTGGTGAAAAAGAGTAGGTGTAAATGGATTGATAAAACCTATTTGATGATTAAGGTTTTCATCTTTATTACATCCTTCAATCTATAATTCATATAAATTAGATAAAAAATAGCACTCTATACAAAAGCAGAATGCTGCAGCCATACCATTCAATTGGGAAGATTTTTAAGCAGATGATATTTAGGCAGAATATGCATAAAATAGATCTCTCAGTGGGTAAGGATTTATATGAAGTAAATAGGAAAATTGCTGAAGAAATCAGGAGAATATTTAATGAGAAGGGAATAAAAGCAGTTGATTTTATGGGTTCAATTGGATCTGGAAAGACGCTTATTATTGAAAGATTGATTGAGATACTAAGGGAGAAAAAAATAGGAGTTATTGTGGGAGATGTAAGTGGTGATGATGATTATAAAAGAATTAAAAAATATGGGGTGCAGGTTGTAAACATAAATACAGGCAAAGAATGTCATCTTGATGCACATCTTATAGAGCATGCTTTAGAAAAATTAAATTTAGATGATATCGATTATCTATTTATTGAGAATATAGGAAATCTTGTTTGTCCAGCCGATTTTGAGCTTGGGAGTCATAGAAGAGGAGTGGTAATTTCTATAACAGAGGGCGACGACATGGTTAGAAAACATCCTCTGATTTTCCAAATAGCAGATTTTATTGTCATAAACAAAATTGATTTAGCTCCTTATATGGAGGCAGATATAGATAGGCTATTGAAGGATATTAAAAGAATAGCACCCAAAAAAGTCTTTTTGACAAATGCTAGGGAAGGCGAAGGAATTAAGGAGCTTGCAGAATGGATAGTAAAATAGTTTTAATAGGCACCGGGCATGTATTCGATCTGAAAGAGAAGTTAAGAGAAGTAATAGAAGAAGAGATGCCAGATGCTATTGCTCTAGAACTTGATGTTGAAAGAGCTTCAGCACTTCTTAACGCCAAAAAGGGTAAAGTTCCACTGTTTTATCTCTTACTTTCCAAAGTTCAAAATGCAATTGCCCACAAGTTTGGTGTTAAATCTGGTGGAGAAATGCTGACAGCAATGAAAGTAGCTAAAGAACTTGATGTTCCTATACTCTATATCGATATGAATGCGAGAGAGGTAATCATCAAATTATGGAATAGCATGACATTGAAAAGGAAAATAGTTATGTTGTTATCCTCTTTTTTATCTCTTTTCTGGAGAAAGGAAAAAATAGAGAAAGAAATAAAAAAATTTGAGGAAAATTCAGAGAAATTTACAGAGGAGATGGAAAAGCATTTTCCAGAAATTAAAAAAATATTGATTGACGAGAGAAATGAATACATGGCCAGAAAATTGAAGGATTTTGCAGAGAGATATAATAAAATTGTTGCTGTTGTGGGCGAAGGACATGTAAATGGGCTGGAAAATTTATTAAAAGATTTTGCAGAATTAAAAATAATACATCTTAGCCAACTCATGTCTCAATAGCTTATATCTTAATCCAGTCAAGAATTTCATTTGCTATTTCTCCAAATTGTTTTCTAAATTCATAAATATTTTTATATGGACGATGCCTAATAATAAATGCTGCTCTTTTCTCTCCTACACTAGGAATGCTCCTCAAAATATCAAAACTTGCTGTGTTGACATTGATTGGATATTCTAAAGCAATAACACTTCTGTAAGATTGCTCTAAAATTTTAACATCTACAAATCGATTTATCTCAGCTTTATAGGGCAGACAAACTAAAATTGGATATGAGCCGATTTGTCTTCCATATGTCTTTTTTCCTATGTTTATTTCAAGATAAACATCCTTAAGCACTGTTCCTTTTGGTAAAATTTTTTTCAACATTGGTCTATTTATCTCCTCGTTTATTTTTCTCTTAAATTTTAAAAATACTTCTCTATCAATTTTCTCTCTCCATCCCTTTAAATACACAACCTGTCTTATGTTTATTCTTCTCAAGATGTAGCCCCTCTTTAGAACTTCCTTCAAAAATTTATAATTCATTTCATAGGTTCTTTTATCTTCTCCTTTCAGTCCACATAATATATTTACACCGGGCAGAAAAGAAGGCATTCCGTTGGCTCCTCTCTCTTTACCAACTTCATTTATTATCTCAATTGCTTTCATTACCTGTTCTGGAAACGAATTCAGGTTGTTCTCTCTAATTACTTTAGGATCAGCGCTCTCCATCCCCAAAGCAGCTGTATTTCCAGGTGTGCAATATTTAACAATCAATTCTGCTATTTTTGTGCTTTCTTCTTCCCATTCTGCAATGATGGCAGGGTTTACATTGTCTATGTGTAATACAGATGGTCGAAGATTTGCTATTCCTTCTAATAATCTTTTTACTGCATCAATGTTGGGTTTTGGCAATTCACTTTTTCCAATTCCTTTTGCTTTATAAGAAAAGAAGCAGGTTTGGCAACCTAATCTAAAATTACTAACACCTCTTTTCCTTAATTCCTTCACTTCATCTATAATATCTCTTTCATTTCTCATTAAAGGTTTTCCAAAATGGGGTTCAATACAAAAACTGCATCCACCACTAAACCATCTTATACATCCTCTATATGTTTCAATTTCTGCTATCAAAGGCTGAGGAAAATCTGGATGTTGTGTAACAAGCTCTGCCCCTAAAATACTCCATCTCCTCCATTCATCTCTTTTCCTTCTTCTCTGGACAATATCTCCATTAATGAAATCATAGATGAAAGCATCAACATCTTCTTCTGCAACAAAATCAACATATTTTCTTCCATCTAAAAGCTTTCTTCCTCCTCCCTGACCAAAACCAAATTTAGCACATGCTCCTCCAAGAATCTTTATCCCTCTAAATTTTGCGCAAATTTCTCTAAACTCTTTAAAAGAGAGGGGCATTCCCCTCAGATATTTTCCAGGCACTATTGCACCGGCTAAAATAAGCAAAATGTTTCCATTGATTTTTCTTCCTTTTCTCCATTCTTCAATGGTTAGATATTCATAATTTTCTCCTGCATCTATTATGGCACCTGCAATATACCGCGCATAAGGTGAAATAAAAGGAGGAACACCCAAGCAGGAAGGTTCATCAACAAAGCCATCTAATATTGTTATCACATTTTGTTAAAGTAGGTAGCTAATATAAACTTTCCAGTGGAAATAAGGGGGTGTGGGTTATGGATGACGTAAATTTTTGCATGTAGTAAGCGAACACACCAATAGGGAAGGGAAATGTTTTTAAATTTTGGGAATAAATGAAGGTTGTTGATTGATTCACAATTAAAAAGAAGATTTTTTAATCTCCTGAAACGTCATGATTCACTAATTTCATAGCCTTAAATAAACAGAACATTTGAAAAAATCAATTGTGGAGAGAATGAAAATATTCTTTCATTTTTGATTATTTTAATAGCACTTGTGACAATATAAGAGAAAAATAACCTCACTTCTTTAGCAATTCTTTAAATTTGAGAGCATTTTTTAGCATTTGAGTATTATTGAAGAGGCAATAAACCTCTCTCCCTTTACATATCTCCAGCAATTTCTGTAATTCTTCAATACTATAATCATAATTATAGCCTTTCATTCCATGGAGGCGGTAATATTTCGGTTCTCCATAGTAACTCTCATTTTTAAAAGGATCAACGCAATGAATTAACCCAAATTCCTCACATATGTCAACGATTATTTCTTTTCTCCATTCCGCTCTGAGCTCCAGAGCATACAAAAATTTTTTTTCTATTGAAGAAAAGAATTGCCTCATGTTTTCTATATTTTCTATATTCTCCTTAAAAGCTGGAGGACATTGGAATATAATAATGCGGGCATTGAGCTCTCTGGCAAATTCCATGCATTTTTCCCATGCTTCAAAAACTTCCTTTGTTGGTCTGAAAAATCCATATTTATCTTTTCTTTCTTCTTCAATAGTCAATCCTGCCTTACGATAGGTGGGGCTTCTTGCTTCATGTGTTATAAGTTGCCATGCTTTCATTGTATATTCAAAGTTTGGCGGCGCTTCCTGCCTCCATTTTCTTGCTGTGTTTAGCATTGGGAGTTTGTAAAATGTTTGCTGAATTTCAACTACCTGGAAATTTTTAAAATAGTCCTGTCTTTTCCCTCGAAATCCACAACACCCAATTTTTATCATTTATTCATATAACTGAGTACATTTTCTAAATTTTTTGGGTGCTTGCTGAAATACTCTCTTATTGGTGAGAGAATTTTTTCTAAGTGTTCTGCAACTGCCATTTTTAAATCGAGAGGATGAAGTTCTTTTTTTGCAAAACTTTTTTCCATTTCTTCATATGATCTATATATTATTTTTCCTTCATATTTTCTTTCCACTTCCATTTCATCAAAATGCTGGAAGATGATGTGATGTGCTATTTCCAATACAGGATTTCCTTCTGTCATACCTTCTGGACAATATGCTTTCCTAAGCTTCTTTTTGATGGTGGGAAAATCATCGTGAATGAATATGGCACTCTCTGGCTTGCTTTTTGACATTTTTGCATCCATTCTTTCTCCAGTATGCAAACTTGAAATAATAGGGGTGTGCAATGCAACAGGTTTTTTCATATTCAGCTTCTCAGCAATGTCTCTGGCGAGCATATGAGCATGTCTTTGATCCATTCCACCAAGAGCAGCATCAACATTTAGATAAAAAATATCTGCAACCTGCATTAATGGATAAAAGAATTTTGAAATATCCTTTTCAGCCTCTTCAGCTTTCCTCCCCATTATGTCCATAGCTCTTCTTACTCTTGCAAGCGTCGTTTCCTTAGCAATTTTTAAAACAAGTTGCCAATAGGCGTTGTCGCTTACTACATCACTTGCATATATATATTCTACATTGCCTACGCCCATTGCAAGAAAAGCATCTTTTATATATTCTCCACATACTTTTATGGCTTCCATATTTCCACCAAATTTATCATTAATCCATGCATGCCAGTCTGCAAGCAATATTTTCATTTCAAAACCAGCATTAACCAAATCTTTTACCTTATCTGCACACATAAGCCAACCCAGGTGCACCAGCCCAGATGGCTCAAACCCTATGTAAGCTTTCTTCTCCTTCCTTTCAAGCACTTCCTTAAGTTCCTCAACTGTTACAACCTCCCTAAGATTCTTTGTAACGCTTTCAAGCATGAGTGTTTATGGAGAAACAATATAAGAAAATTTGCTTTTTAATGTCATTGAGGGTTGTGTTGTGTTGTTGCCTTAAGGATTTTTGATAGATCATGAAGAATTGTTCTCCAAAATAAAACAATTGATGATTGAAATATTCAGCACAATCATTCTCTGATTTTCGTTAAGTTAACATCACCATGGGTTAACATTATTATTAGAGTGAATTTTCTTGTTAAATAGCTTGTTTCAATTTGTTCCAGCAATTCATTTTATATGAGAGAAAGAGAAAGAAAAAGAGAAAGGGAACAGGTTAATTTGAAGTTGAAGAACAATATTCAACAAATAAGAGATAAAAAGAAAATCTATTCCCAATGGGGAAGGAAAATGAGGAACGAGTTTTAACATGAAATAATCGAATATGCTAATTTGCCTCTCTATTTCTATCTCACATTTTCCTGTCAAATATGTTTTATCTCCATTTCCATCTTCATACCATCCGTATATCTTCCCAGGGCACTCATATAATATCAATTTTTTCCAGTAAAAAGAGGATAAATCATCTTTATAAATGTGAGGAGTATTGTTCATTTCCATAAATAGCGATAGCTCACCTTTCCCCTCACCCCTCACCTTTATTTTCGTGGGAATGTAAGCTCCTTCAACAAAAATTCCATCAACATACTCATATCTTATTTTTCCAAATTCAATAGTTTCATTTCCATTAAATAAGTAAAGTATTCCAAAAGGAATTTCGTTGAGCCAGAAAGGAAGGGCACCATAGAAAATATTCCATCCATTATCAAAACTCGCCCATGTCCAATCATAGCTGAAGGGATTATCTGAAGAGAAAGTAATTGTATCAAAGGAAATATTTTTATTTCCCCACCACCACTGCAAAAGTTTTACATAACTTGAAAATACGTCAATAGAAGCATCCTTTAAAGGATTATTGTAACTCCAGTTACCCCATACATGCTCATAGTATGCCACCCCTTCAAATTCTTTCCTCTCTCCATCAATCTGCAACCAGCCCCATGCCCGGCAACGCGGAATGAAAAGATATTTGTAATATCCTAAACCAACTGGAAGTATGCCTCCAGAGTTTTCTGCTACAAAGTGGGGAATTTCCTCTGCCTCTATATTTATTTCTACAATAACATCTTTATTTTCTAAATGAGCGATATATGAAGGGTATTTTCCTCTCATCCATGAATTTTTAAAGGAGAGATTTAACTCATTTTCTTCACATTTTAACTCATTAAATGAAGTGTTATAAATGCCTAGATCGTACATCTTTTTCTCATCTAAGTCGAAGATAGTGAAAAACAGATTTGAAGCAGGAGTTTCTCTTTCATATTCAAAAGATGCTGTAATGCTATAATTTTTATC
>CAZNGK010000048.1:0-9884 GCA_964572575.1 uncultured Thermoplasmatales archaeon
TTTATTGCAAAGAAGTTAGTCTTTAGCCAATCCCTCGTATTTTACAGAAGAGCCAAACAGACGTCAGTAACATTTTAATAAAATCACTTTGCGCTCACACAGTAATAAATTTCTCGTGAGAATAACATTACTTTTGCGTTACATTTACTTTGTATTAAATTTACTTTGTATTACATTTACGACATCTGGAAACGATGAACTTTTTCCCTGCATTTATGGCATAGATAATCTGGCTTTCTGATTGCCTCTGGCAAACTATTGGAAAATTGCATTACACATTCATTATTGCAATGTTCCAATCCAAATATATGGCCAATTTCATGAACTGCTTCTTTTGCAATGATTTCTTCTGGAAGCCTATAAGTGGAGACAACTGCTCTGCTTTTTAATGCAACACCAAACACAAAGTTCATTCCTCTCACATAAATATCCTTATCTACAATCCAGAGAGAATAGGATGGCAAATTTTCAGCAAGCAGAATGGCATTATATTGCTTTCTAACTTTATTATATGCACTCAATGGAAGAGAAAGAAATCCAGCATCTTCTGCATCCACTTTAAAATTTTCTTTGAGTAATTTTTCTATCTCCTTTAAATTGATGGATCTTGAACAATATATTTTGATTCTCACCATTCTTCAAGGAGGAATGTGGTGCTCCCAAAAACGAAAAAGAAGCCATGCAACGTTTCATTGTAGGTTTTTCCTTCATATTCATAGCTTACTGTTGCTGTAACAACAAATCTTCCTATACCAAACGTAGGGATAATGAGATAACCTACTGAATAGCTCCCTATCTCCTTTATATAGTCTATCCAGCCACTTCCTAGAATAACAAATCCAGCTATGTCAATGGACTCCAAACATATGTTGTATATGGATTCCTCTTCTCCATTTCCTACCACTATTACAACTCCCCAATGAAACCATGCAAAATGAATATTAACATTTGGCTGTTGAACTGCCTCTGCTGGTATAACTGTTGCAGGGGAAAATCCCGGATCAAATAATGAAATCATTAAAAGAGGAGCAACCATCGCAAAAATCTTCTTATTCATGTTACAATATAATATGATGGCTTAAAAATGTTATGCAGGGGGTGGGATTTGAACCCACGAAGGCCTACGCCACAAGGCCCTGAACCTTGCGCCTTTGTCCGCTTGGCTACCCCTGCATGCTTAGGAAAAGCTTGGCAGATTTAAAAATTTACTCCTGCGTTTTCTTCTTTTTTAACAGGAATATAGCTATCAAAGCTACTATTAAAAGTAGGATTACAATGCCAATTGCTATTGCCATACTACTTCCTTTGCCTGCATCTTTTTCTGTATCTCTTTCAAAGGTTTGGGCATCTATGCAATAAATTTTCCCTCCAGCAGAGAAAAATGCTTTTCCTTTTAAGGCGACAATATTTGAAATAACTGGAGTGGTAATGTAGTTATACAATTCTTCAATTTCATAGCCTGGGGCAATGCTATACTCTGCTTTCCCATTACTCTTATTAACTGCATAAAATCTTCCGTCACTTGATGAAATGAAAACTAGGCTTCCATATTCCTTTATATGATGAACAGAGGCGTTACAACTGAAGACCCAATTTAGTTTTCCATCTTTGTCAATGCAATATAAGTTGCCGTCGAAGCTTCCTGCATATATGGCTTCATCAACATCAATGTCAGATATGCACCATCCTGCAGTATACTTCCATTTTACATTTCCCTCTTTGTCTAAGCAGTATAGACTGCCATCTGCACTTCCTACATATATGTAATCATCTACAAAAACATCTAAAATGCTTCCATTTGCAGAAAATTGCCAGTTTTCAGCAAATAGCTTATTATCCTTCACTTTATACAACCCATCTCTATATCTTAAAAAATCTGCATCTTTTGCAACATAAATTTCGTCTCCTATTTCAATATCCTTTCCTCCTTCTCCATCCCACATTTTTTTACCATCAGGAGAGAAGGCATATGAAGCATTAGATGTGACAACATATACTCCATCTTTTGCCTCAATGTCATTTATTTTTCCATCAAGCATAATGTTCCACAACAAGCTTCCATTTTCAGTGAAAGCATACAGCGTGTTCTCAAAATAAGCATAAACATTTTTTTCATCTGTTGCAAAATTTGCATAATCATAATTTTTGTCTCCGATTTCATATTCCCACAGCAATTTCGCTTCCTCTCCCTTGCCCTTATTTCCTTTTGTATAAGAAGGAGTAAAATCGTAGGGCACTCCCTCTATTTTAACCCATCCAGCAGGAGGAACATCTCTCACGCCTTTAAGCTTGTATAAATGAGAGGTATTCCAAACATATGTAGGATTTCCCCAGAAAGCCCATAGAGAATTGTTGAAAATTAATTTTCCATCTGTAATTTTGCAGTCTGTTGTGAAATCTGTTATGGGAGGCGTAAACATAATTTTTTTCACTGCATCCGCATCTATTTTGCCATAATACTTTTCTCCAAGTTCCTCAAATTTTATGTCTCTCTCTGCTGGAGTATAAAAGAATGTGTAATACTGATAGCCTGTGGCATTGAGAAGCAAATGGGCTAAACGAAATATTGGAGCCTTCAGAAATTCATATCCAACAATTTCCCTTCTAACTCTAAAATCGAAGGGATTGTTTGCACTCCATAAAAAGCCATTCTTTTTTCTTATCACATTATAGTTGTATAAGCCAAATTCAAGTAAAGCCACTTCTTTTTCTTTTGCATCTGCAATGAGCCATTGAGCGTTCATCACACCTGTGTTATCTTTAAGCAGATAATATATAACATCATCTATACTGTTGCCATATTGAATAGCCATTCTCGCCCTTATTGCCAATGGGAGTCCACGTAGCTTAAACACACCCTGTATGAAAGTGGTTTCTATCATTGCTATACCAGCATCATTCTGCCAGTAGTCTTCATCGCTCCATATGTAGCCAGGAGAGGTGGCAATAACAAGGCGGTGCCCCTGGCTTGGTTCAATGTCCAGAATGACATTCCATCTCTGAGCAATGTAATAGCTGAACCACCACCCTCCACACCACACACTATCACTTATGACTATGTTTCCATCTTTGGTGGCGTCGCCAGCAGCAGTGAATCCATTGCAGTGATGCGCTGAATAGAAAGAAGAGGCAAATTCATCTTCCTTGCCACTTAGTGACGGAAAAATGCTGGAAAGAACGTGGAAAATATCTCGTAGTAAATGAACTCCTTTTTGAGGATTTACGAGAATGCTCATTAATTCATACATTTCATTTAGGGTGAGAATATCTTCATAGGTGATTGGATTTCCATATATTTTTACTCCCCTTGCCTTAGCTCCATCTGCTATCCCACGTATTTCATCCTTATATTCATCTGGATAATATGGCCAGAAAATTTTCATCGCCAATTTTTTGCATTCCTCCCACCATTTGGCAGAAAGCTCCTCATACTTGCTTGAATTCACATCAATTGGCAACGATTTTATGATTAAGGGACAATTGTGTATAATGTTACTCCATCTATAGATCATATCTGCAATTTCTGCATAAAGCAAATAGCCATGCTGATAGCCACGCTCATATGGCCTGCCTTCTATGTGAACATAAATGAGCCCCTGAATATTATATCTGCATGCATTTTCATATACATCATTACCTTCTATCTCTATAGCATAATTCAGTGGAGAAAGAAGAGGGATGAGCATCAGCAGAGGCAATATTTTCATATATCTGCAATACGAAGGAATTAAAAAATCTATTCCTCTTTTACTTTGTAAAATGTTGGAAAGTTGAAGATTATGAAAGCTGAGGTTATTAAATAAATGATGAAAAAGCATTATCTGTAAGTTTCCATTTTCCTGTTTATAGAAATTTGTTTTTATGGGAGTTGTTTTTATGGGGAAATAAATAGAAATCTATCTGCACAACAATTCATTCGTTTTTCAAATTGTTTATATTGCAAGCTATTGTTTCCAAAAATTTAAACCCTCCTTCATATTTTTCTTCAATGAAGTTTATTATATTTGGGGCAGGAGCCATTGGCTCGTTATTTGGAGCTTTACTGTCAGTAAAAAATGATGTTTTACTTATTGGAAGAAGGGAACATATGGATGCCATAGAAAGGGAAGGATTGAAAATAGAAGGTATAACGGAAGGTATTTTCCACCCAAAAACAAAATGGGATGGTAGCAGATATGATGTTGTTATCTTAACTACAAAAGCATATGATACAAGAAAAGCATTGGAGGAAATCGTTAATAAATTTGGAAGATTGCCAGTGCTTTCTCTCCAGAATGGTTTAAAAAATGAGGAAATAATAGCAGAGATTGTTGGCGAGGAATATGCAATTGGGGGTATCACAAGCCATGGAGCAACTTTTTTGCAGGAAGGAAAAATACTTCATGCAGGAAAAGGAGAAACAGTTATAGGTGAGTTAAACGGCAGGATTACAGAGAGAATAAAAGAAATTGGAGAAGCTTTTAATGCCTGTGGGATAGATACAAAGATAAGTAACAAGATAAAAGAAGAGATATGGAAAAAAGCTGTAGTCAATGTTGTTATAAATGGCTTAACAACGTTGCTGAGATGTAAAAATGGAGAACTTCTGAAAAGTAGATATGCAGAGGAAATGATGAAAAAAATTTGCATGGAATGTGTGGAGATAGCAAGGACAGAAGGAATAGAAATTAACGAGAAAATTATAGATAAAACGAAAGAAGTGGCGAAGAATACTGCTGAAAATATATCTTCGATGCTTCAGGATATTATGAGAGGAAAGAAGACAGAAGTAGAGGAAATAAATGGAGAAATTGTTAGAATTGCAAAAAAGCATGGAATAAATGCCTGTGCAAATGAATTTTTATATAATCTGATAAAAGCAATGGAAAGTGTGCGGCATCTGGGTTGACCTAACGCTCATCTGATATCGCGCAGGGGCCCGTGATGCCGCTGTTGCTCCACGCTTGCCCCTCTAATCATGATTCATAGAGGTCTTCGAGATGGAGCAATAATAAACTTAGCATTAAATAAAAATTTTTTGTAAGGTGAATTGGGGCGTCAAGTTAAGCAGAAAATATTATCAATTCAATAGGAACTAAAAACATTGCAAAATGGCGCTTCTTAGCTTCTTTCGCAATAATCTTATAAATTCCTTCATATTTCATTCCATGATGCTTAATGCAGTGGGAAGAGAAATTCCAGAAGAAATTGGAGGAAGGAAATTAAAACCATACAATGGTCCTTTTTCATTTAAGCCAAAAGGAAGGTTGCACCCTCCACCATTGAAAGCAGTTTTTCCAGGCGAGAGCAAACTTTTGCCCTCAATAAAGGATGCAATAAAAAAAGTGGGCTTGGAAGATGGAATGACCATCTCCTTCCATCATCATTTGAGAAATGGAGATGCTGTCGTTAACATGGTAATGGAAGAGATTGCAAAGATGGGTATAAAGGATATTAAACTTGCTCCAACAGCCTTATTTCCAGTTCATGAGCCATTAATAGATTATATCAAAAATGGTGTCATCACCTCCATAGAGGGTAGCTTAAATGGTCCTATTGGCGAATATGTTTCTAAACACGGATTAAAAGAGCCAGTAGTGCTAAGAAGTCACGGAGGGAGGGCTAGAGCGGTGAGAAGAGGAGATTTGCACATAGATGTTGCCTTTATCGCTGCCCCCATAGCTGATGAATATGGAAACTGTAATGGAATGCTTGGCAAGTCAGCTTTTGGGGCAATGGGCTTTGCATATGCAGATGCAATGCATGCAGATAATGTTGTTGTTATAACAGATAATCTCCAACCATATCCAGTTACACCTATTTCCATTCCTCAAATTTATGTTGATTATGTTGTTGAAGTTGAAAGCATAGGCGATCCTTCTGGAATACAAACTGGAACGATGCGCATAACAAGAAGTCCAGCCCGCCTTAACATAGCAAAAAATGTAGTCAAATTTTTGGCTAAAGCAGGAGTAATAAAAGATGGCTTCTCCTTCCAAGCAGGAGCAGGAGGAATAAGCCTTGCAGTAACAAAATTCTTGCATGAATATATGAAAGAAAATGGAATTGTAGGTGACTTTGTTATGGGCGGAATAACTGGCTTTGTTGTTGATATGCTTCGTGATGGAACAATCAGAAAAATTCTGGATGCTCAAACTTTCGACTTAAAAGCTGTAGAATCTATGAGCCAGGATGAGGGACATGTTGAAGTAAGCCATATGATGTTTGGTGACCCTCATACTTGCGGTTGTGTTGTCAACAGACAGAATGCTTGCTTTTTAGGAGCTACAGAGGTTGACTTAGATTTCAATGTTAATGTTAACACTCATTCTGATGGCCTGCTTCTGCATGGCATAGGCGGGCATCAGGATGCTGCTGCAGGAAGCGATGTTACAGTTATAACCATTCCTCTTTTAAGAGGGCGTTTGCCTGTAATAAGGAAAGAAGTTACTACTGTTTCAACTCCTCATCATAGTATAGATGTTGTTGTTACAGATAGAGGCATAGCTGTTAATCCAGAGAGAGAGGATCTGATTGAAGCTGTTAAGGGAAAAATGGAAATTATGGACATAGAAGAGCTTTATAAAAAAGCTATAAGTCTCGCAGGTGAGCCTAAGGAGCCACGCTTTAAAGATGATATTATTGCCTTAATAGAGTATAGAGATGGAACAGTTTTAGATGTGGTAAGAGGTGTAGCATGACGCTGGCGGAGAAAATTTTATCTGAAAAAAGCGGAAGCAAGGCGGAAGCAGGAGATATTATTGAGGCAAGCGTTGATAAAGCAATGAGTCATGATAATGCTGCTTTGGTTATAAAAAATTTTGAGAAAATAGCAGAAAAGCCATGGGATGCAAGCAAAATAGTCATTATTCTTGATCATCGTGTTCCTGCCAACACAATAAAAACTGCAGAGGCTCATAGAAAAATAAGAGAATTTGTTTTCAAGCACGGAATAAACTTCTATGACATTAACTATGGAATATGCCATCAAGTGATGATTGAGGAAGGGCATGTAAAAGAAGGAATGCTTATTGTTGGCACAGATAGCCATACAACGAGCTATGGCGCATTAGGAGCTTTCTCTACAGGAATAGGAGCAACAGAAATGGCAGCTGTATGGGCAACAGGCAAAATATGGCTTAAAGTGCCGGAAACTTTCAAAATAACAATAACAGGAAAGCTTCCTCCAATGGTTTTCTCCAAGGATATTATTCTGCACGTCATTGGTAAGCTCAAAGCAGATGGAGCCAACTATAAGGCATGCGAGTTTTATGGCATTGTTGAAAATATGGCGTTGGCTGATAAAATAACAATGGCAAACATGTCAATGGAAATGGGAGCAAAGGCTGCTTTATTTGGAGGAAATGGAGAAGGAGTATATGAAAAGGAATTTGAATTTGATGTTAGCGAACTAAGCCCTCAAATAGCATGTCCTCATAGCGTTGATAATGTAAAAAGCGTTGAAGACATTGAAGGAAAAGAGATAAATCAAGCTGTCTTGGGCTCATGTACAAATGGAAGAATAGAAGATTTACGTATAGCTGCCAGCATATTAAAAGGAAGAAAGGTTGCAAAAAATGTAAGAATGCTCATCTTTCCAGCTTCAATGAAAATATATCGCCAGGCTCTGGAAGAAGGGCTGATAAAAATTTTTGCAGAGGCAGGAGCAATTATTATGAATCCTGGTTGTGGATGTTGTCTAGGAGCACATGAAGGAATTTTGGCAAGTGGTGAGGTGGCAATAGCCTCCACCAACAGAAATTTCAGGGGAAGAATGGGCTCGAAGGAGGCAGAAGTTTATCTTGCCTCTCCTGCAAGCGTTGCAGTAAGTGCCATAGAAGGAAAAATTGCTGACCCAAGAAAATACGCTTAGCAAACTCAGCCTTTCACTCTTGGTTTTCTTATTAAAACAGCAATTATTGCAATAAAAACAATAAATGAACCAACTAAAACAATCTGCTCATTTACACCTCCCCTTTTTTCATGTTCTATTCCAAATAGGCTTTTATCTGTTTTTTCAAAAATTTCCTTAATTATTTTTATTCCCTCATTATATTCTCCTCTTTCCATACACCTTTTTGCCTTCTTATATTCCTCATTAAAATTGCTTCCATTGACATAAGCCTCAATATCTACTCTTATTTTACATATGCTCAATGCAATTTCTGCAAGTGTTTCTTTTGCATCATCACTTAGTTTACCAATCTTTTTTCCAATGTTACTCAGCGTTCTATAATAACTCTCATTCCATATTCTCTTTACCACAGCCCTCTCTCCGCCATCTATATTCAGCCACAATCTCTGCATTAAAATTGCCTGTTTCTGCATTTCTGTATCTACAACAGTAAGAATATCATCTGCCTTATCCAGATTTTTTAAAGCAATTTCCTCCATTTTTTCGTTTTCCTTAACTAAAACCTTTTCCACATCTCCAAAATTAACTCCTCCATGTCCAAATTGAGTGAGTAAATTTAAGGCAAGTTGAGCTGCCTCTCCATTTTTGTATGCTTCATAAATGTCCCTATCACAAATATGTACAGGAACAAAAATACTAACACATTGATCTGGTGCAAACCATCCCATGCTCAGCTTTTCATTTTTAGAAAGTTTATAAATCATTGTTGCCTTCTTTTCTCCTTCACACATACCCCGTAAGCCATCTAAGTCTTCAGAATGAAGGCGCGAAATGTTCATTAAGTCCATTACACTTATTCTCCCATATTTCTCCTTTAGCATATCTTCAATTTTCTTTTCCCATGCATAATATTCATAACACACTTTTATCCTAGCCTTTTTTCCATTACATTCTTCAAGCTCTACATAAAAATCCCCAACTTTTGCCCCCTTTCCCTTATCTATCTTTATTTTATCTCCTGCAGGAATCTGCTTAACTTCAATAAATTCATTTCCTATTTTCGTTACCCTTACTCCATAAATCCCTCCAAGTCTTACTGTCTGCAGTTTTCTCACATCTCCTTCATAAATCCTGTCAAAGTCAGAAGCAAATGCAACTCTTTTGAGCAATCTGGTGTGCCACAATTGCTTTGGATAATTTGACATTGCAGTAATGCCACTCACTTCTTCCTTAACAAAATGAAAGGCATCTGCCTCTACAACATATCCACTATTACTTCCAACAACAAATAAATTTTCTCCTATGCCTGGAGCATGCATTTTGACAACTTCTTCCAGTTTTTCAACTGCCTGCTGCTCATTATCGGCGCTCTGCGCAGCGTAGCGGAGCCAGTCAAAATCATCCCATGCATTCTTCGTTGGGTTAATATAAAAAGTGGGGCAATCTGCATCGCCATATGCAATGCCTGCATCGCTTAACAGCATGCCAGCTTTCAGCACATTTGGAGGTGTGTCACCTTTTGTAGCCACCCCAATTAACTTATGTTCGATTTTATATGGTATGTTATATCCTTTCCAAGGATGATGATATGTATATTCGTATCCCTTATTGACCATACATAAAACCTGCAAGCCAGGGCGAGAAGGATCACGGACTTTCATAAAAAGATTATAATCGCCTGCAGTTGCATCATTCATTACAATGATATCTTTGCAGGCTGAAGCGAGAGGAAGGAAAAGGATAAAGATTATCAATGCAAGTTTTTTCATCAAAAGATAATGCGCATTCAATAAATGTATTTTTCTTTTCCGAAGTGAAAGATTAACTGATGAATAGATGTTAAAAAATTTTAAAAATGAAGATTTTTCATTTGATGTGTGCCTTCTCAGTCGTTTCTTTTATTTTCATGATGTTTGAACTAATTCATCAAATCATTCATAGGATTTATCCTGCATTTCCACACGAAATTCATGCGAGAAAAATCTTGTTATGCACTTTCAGTATCTCCGCATGTTGGCTAAAAATTACTGTTAGCATGACTTGTTTTGCT
>CAZNGK010000049.1:0-9765 GCA_964572575.1 uncultured Thermoplasmatales archaeon
ATTGGAGGCGGAAAGATGAGGAGAACTAATTTGAGAAACGCGTTTGTTGGCATTTCTGTAATTTTCATTCTGTCTATTACACCAATGACAGTTTCTATATCAAAAGAAAGATGTGAAACCGGCATGCAAACCTTTACTGGGAATATTTTGTATGTAGGAGGCATAGGACCAAATAACTATACTTGCATACAGGATGCAATAGATAATGCAAATGATGGAGATACAGTTTTTGTTTATGGTGATTCATCGCCTTATTATGAAAATATCGATATAGATAAATCAATATCTCTTATCGGAGAAAACAGAAGCACTACTATCATTGATGGAAATGGAAACAGAGACGTTGTTAAGATTATTGCTGACAACGTAACTCTTTCTGGTTTCACCATCCAAAATAGTGGCAACGGTGAGTTTGATTTCGGCATAGAAGCACAATCAGCTTACAACAAAATATTGGGAAACACCATCAAAAACAATGGTGGAATGCAAGGCTGGATACGCGGTGGAATCTTTTTGATGGGTTCGTCTCACAACGACATCGGCAACAACTTGATTTATTCAAATGATAGAGAAGGTATCTATATGGACAAAGCAGATTATAACACCATTCACAATAATACCATATATGAAAATGATTACTTTGCTATTATTGTTAATGCATCCAGCCATAACATTATTAGAGATAATGAGATGTCTAAAAATTATGTATGCATGAGTTTTTGGCCTTTTTCACATGACAATCAAATTATTAGCAACGTCATCTACGATCACGACTATTACTCATTATCTTTTTACACCCTATCAGATAACAACATTGTTCGTTACAATAATTTCTCTGATAATATTGAATGGTCCATTAGAATTGCTGGCGCAAATAACAATTTGGTTGAATATAATAATATATCAGGTTCTCTTGGAGGAGAATGGGGATATGGTTATGGCATAGCTCTGGAATATTCTTCTAGAAATACCATTAGATATAACAATATTGTAAATAACAAAGACAACGCAATGATATTAAGTTCCTTCAATAATCACTTGATTGAAAACTACTGGGACGATTATAAAGGATTCGGACCAAAGATTATATTGGGGAAGATTGTGCTTCCACAAATTCGAGATTTTTACATTCCTTGGCTTTATTTTGACTGGCATCCTGCACACAAGCCATATAAATGGTGATTAAATGGGTAAAATATTTATTACTGGTGTAATCGTTGCATTTGTCGCCACAGCAACGCCGATAATGAACACAATCAATTATATCGATTCTATGTTAAAAACAGAATTTCAGATTAATGGCGGCAACATTCTTTATGTAGGTGGTGTAGGACCAAATAACTATACTCGCATACAGGATGCGATAGATGATGCAACAAATGGAGATATCATTTTTGTATATCATGGAACATATCATGAAAATATTGTAGCGAATAAATCAATAACTCTCATTGGCGAAGATAAAAATGTCACATTCATTGATGGCGATGGATTAGGTGATGTAGTATATATTTCAGCTGACAATGTAGTTGTTAGTGAGTTTACCATTCAAAATAGCGGAAAAAAAGATGGCAATGCGGGCATAGATGTTGTTTCTAATTGCGTTACTATTTCATGGAATATAATCGCCAACAATGGACGCAATGGCATTTCTTTCAATGGCTCATCTGATAATACAATATTCCAAAATATTATCTCCAATAACAGATACGCAGGCATCTTTTTATGTAATTCATCCAATAACACCATTGTCAACAATATTATTACTAATCATACCCGTAGCCCATACTATAGCCGTGGTATTTATCTCAAGCTATCAGATAACAATATAATCCTAAATAACACATTCACCAACAATGCTGGTTATGATATCTTTTTGATTGAATCACCTTACACAACGGTTATAGATAATAATTGCATAAATGCAAGCGGAGTTTTCATAGCAGGATCAGATTTATCTCACTGGAACACTCATATCATAGAAAATAATTATGTCGATGGCAAACCTCTCTATTATTATAAAGACATTGATGAAACAACAATAGTGCCTCTAGACACAGGAGAAGTCATACTCGCAAATTGTTCCCGTTTTATCATACAAAATCTTAACATAGTGGATGGAGACGTTGGTATTTTACTCGGATTTTCATCACATAATGAGATTTTATATAACAATATTGCCAACGTCATTGCTGGTAT
Organism: uncultured Thermoplasmatales archaeon; assembly: GCA_964572575.1. Lineage (GTDB taxonomy): Archaea > Thermoplasmatota > E2 > UBA202 > JdFR-43 > VBQI01. Next base: position 2,200 of record CAZNGK010000049.1, read on the forward strand.
CTGGCTCACTCACTCTTCATATAACACTATATCTGATAATACCATCTCAAATGTTGGAGGAGGTATACCAATGATTGCCTCATCCAATCATAATACCATTTCCGAAAATATTATTGCAGATAATTGGGAATACGGCATAGGTTTATGGTCTTCTTCCTATAATACCATCTCTCGCAATACCATTAAAAATAATCAGCAAGCAGGCATTTATCTCATGATTTTTTCCACTCTAAATACTATTTCTAAGAATGCCATTATGGATAACTGGTATGGTGCCTATTTGTCCTCCTCCTTTATCAGCATAATCAAAAACAATAATTTTATAGAAAATCGCAAACATGCATTTTTTGAGAATTCCATCGCCAATTTTTGGCTCAGAAATTATTGGGATGATCATACAAAATTTGGTCCAAAAGCTATAGATGGAAAAATCACATTGCCTTGGAATCCAAGTAAGACCATTGATTGGAAAAATTTTGATTGGCTACCTGTGCATGAGCCATATAAGTGGTAGATTTGTGTCATGGAATTATACAGCTACCCGATGCTTTTATATAGATACATTTCCATACACTCAAGGCGATTAAGATGAATGGAAAAGCTGGAATGGTAATCGTTGTTGGTGTGGTGCTTTTAGCAACATCAACTTTTGCAGGAGTAAATACAACACTTCCCGAAATTGATGATAGGCAATATGAAGAAACTATTTCATTTTCAGTTACTTTTTCACAGCCAGAAATTCTGGAGAATGAAATAGAGAATGAAGAATACTCTGTTATTAATGCTGATAACAACATGATGTATATAAGAAATGAAGGCTATCCTCTACTGCCCTATACAACCAAAACATTCATACTTCCATTTGGAACAGAAATCAAAAATGTGGAAGTAAAAACATCTGAAGTTAAAACTATATATGTAGAAAATAAGATAATGCCTTCTCCCTCGCCAGTTCCATTTAACATGGAAGATGCGTATGTTGAATTAAAAGAAGGAGAGGTTTATGAGAGTGAAGAAGCATACCCATCAAAGTGGATAACATGGCGGGCTGGAGCAGGCATAGAAAATGGTGAGCATGTTGTTTTTCTTTCAATTCATGCATTTCCATATAGATATATTCCTCAGAAAAATGAGATAATTTATGTGAATGAGATGAAAATAAATGTTGCTTATAAGCCGGTAGAAAAACAAATGTTCCAAAATGATGTCTATGATTTACTTATTCTTGCTCCCTCTGAATTTGTCAATGCCCTTACCCCACTAAAGGAGCATAAAGAAAATCATGGAATTAAGACAATGATTGTTTCTCTGGATGAAATTCTAAATGATGAATATTTCACTGTCAATGGAACAGATGATGCGGAGAAGGTGAAGTATTTCATTAAGGAAACAGTGGAGGAATGGGGCATAGAATATGTATTGATTGTTGGAGGTTTTGATGAATTTCCAATGAGAAAATCCTGGGTGTATGATACAGCAGAGAGAGGATGGATAGACATACCTGTTCCAACAGATTTGTATTATGCAGACATATATTTCGCAAATGGAAGCTTTTCTTCATGGGATACAAATGGCAATGGCTATTTTGGAGAATTTGCGAGAGTTGATGGCGGCGACACTTTCTATGATACAGTGGATTTATATCCAGATGTGTATATAGGAAGGCTTGCTTGCGAGAATGTAAATGAAGTTAGCACTGTTGTTGATAAAATTATAAACTATGAAAACAATGCTTATGGCAAAAAGTGGTTCTCAAGAGCAGTTATGATAGCTGGCGATACCAGTCCAAATGATGGAGCTGGCGATGTGGATGAGGGGATTATAGTTACAGAAAAATCCCTGGATTACTTAGATGGCTTCAAGTCAATAAAACTTTATCCATCTCGATTCATTCCAGAACTGAAGTTAAATACACTCTCCATAACCGCCTCGATATCTTTTGGAAGTGGGTTTGTCCATTTTGCTGGACATGGAAACATGGTTGCTTGGAGCACTCACCCTCATGGAAATGAAGATAAATGGATTGGTCAATATTGGAATGGAGCAATAAACTATTTAGTGAATGGAGACAAGTTGCCGGTAATGAGAATAGGTGCATGTTTATGTGGTGCTCTGGACTATGATAGAGAAAGCTGTTTTGCTTGGAGCTTCGTTAAACATCCTAAAGGAGGAGCAATTGCAACTGTTGCATCTACAAGGCTTTCATGGGGGTATATTGGAAAATATGTTGATCATGGCTTGGGAGGATATCATGGCATACTCTTCTTTAAAGGTTACAAGGAAGGGTGCACACCAGCAGAAATGCTGGCAAGCGCTCAAAATGAATATATAAATACGATTCCAATGGATTATGTGAAAGATTCCATATATGATTTTAAAACGGTAGAGGAATACATCTTATTTGGAGATCCGAGTTTAAGGATAGGTGGTTATCCACAATAGATGTAGAGTGAGTTAGATCCAATTCGTTGGAAAATTACTTCCATTGAAATAACGCGCATACAGAAAGCGGTAATGTTCAATTATCATGCCTTCTGGGCTATTGCAACACCAACAATAGCTATTAAACCAGCAATAAGCGTAGCTGGTTTAAAACTTTCCTGTAACATGAAATATGAAGAAATTAAGGAGAAGAGAGGAATTAAGTAGGTGAAGAAGGAGAGCTTCGAAACCTCAGTTTTTTCCATTGCATAGTACCATAATATATAGGCGAAGAAGGTTGTAAAAATTGCAAGAAAGACAATATATCTCAAGCTATCATAACTTATGAAAGATTCTTTCATAAATATTTCAAAAAGTGCAAGAGGAAATAAAAAAACTGTGCCAAATATGGAAGAGAATGCCACCACTTTCAATGGCTTATGCCCTTTATTCAATAAATCTTTTGCTATTATCCCTCCTATGGAATAACATATTGCAGAAGATAAAACAAGCAAATTTCCTAATAAATTTCCTCCTCCCTGAGGACTCACCATGAAATATACACCAATGAATGCAATTGAAATTCCCGCAATCTTGTATACATTTATTTTCTCGTTTAGGAAAATGTAGGCAAGTATAACCGTATAAATCGGCCCGGTACTCTGAAGAAAGCCAGTTATATACGCATGCGTATATTTCAAACCAACATTTTGTAATATAGTTGGGAAAGTAACGCTAATTAAACCGAGAAAAGCAAATTTTTTTACATTTATACTTGTACCATAAAAAATTTTATTGAAAAAGGACAACAAGATAAAAAGAATGCTTGCTATCATGTATCTCAAAAAGGCAAACAAAATTGGAGATATATTCTGCACACCTATTTTCGTAACTGGAAATGATGTCCCCCACAGAATTGTAGCAATAACTGCATATAAAGCAACTTTGTATTTTTCCATTGTGTATATATCTGCAAGATTAAAAATTATGGTGTCTTATTTTCCAACAATTTTCTTCCTAATAAGAATTATGGGGTTAATTTATTTGGTAATAGTGAAAACACAATGGATAGGTTAAGCGGAGATAAAAAGATAATAGGAGATATTTTTCTTCTCCCAAGCCTATAAATACCCACTACACGTTATATTATTGGTGAATCAAAAATGTATTCAATATGATAAGTGGAGAGAAGTTTGAGCTTTTTGTCATTTTGATGAAAGGCTCTTGCTGATTTTAATGAGGACAGGAAGTGGTGAAAAAATGGACTGAGAAAAAGCCTTTCTGTCTTCATAAATGAAATAATTTTTTAAGTCATGAAAGCAAGCTGAGTTTCCATCATTTGGAATAAAACATATCCTCTTATATTATCTGCGAAGAAATATCCTCCACCTCTCTTTCGCAATAGTAGCATTTTATTTTCAGTGGATTTCTGCTTTTAACAATAAATTTTGTTTCTATTGGCTCTTTTGTATTTGATATACAATTTGGATTTGGGCATTTAACAATGCCTACTACCTCATCTGGCACTGATACACGATGTTTTTCTGCAACTTCATAATTTCTTATGATATTTATCGTTGCGTTAGGAGCTATTAAAGCTATTTTATCAACCTCTTTTGGATCAAGTTCTCTATTTTCTATTTTCACAATGTCTTTTTTTCCTCTTTTGCCAACAACATTCATTGCAATGCTTATAATTGAATCTGGCTGTTTTTCTGTAATACCAAGTATTTTAACAACCTTAAGAGCATTTCCTGGAGTAATATGATCTATGACGGTTCCATCCTTAATTGGTTGAACTTTAAGTTCCTTCATTCTATCCCTCCCAAAACTAAGGCAAGTAAAGCCATTCTAACCGGCACACCATTGAAAGTCTGGCGGAAATATGCAGCATGCCTTGTTTTATCCACTTCTGGGGATATTTCATCAACTCTTGGCAGAGGATGCATAATAATCATATCATCTTTTGCTTTTTCCAGCGTTTTCGCATCGATTCTATAACTTCCTGCCACTTTATTATATTCCTCTGGGTCAGGAAATCTCTCTTTCTGAATTCTTGTAACATAGAGCACATCAACATCACTCAAATCCTCAATATCATTCTTAATTTCAAGTTTCACTCCCATTTCCCTGCATTCTTCTATAACTTCCTTTGGCATCTGTAACTCTGGAGGAGCAATGAAAACCATTTCTACTCCAAAAATGGCAAGAGCATAAGCTAAGGAATGCACAGTTCTCCCATACTTTAAGTCGCCGAGTAATGCAACCTTATTGCCTTCAATATGCCCCTTCTCCTTTTTTATGGTAAACAAATCAAGCAGGCATTGCGTCGGATGATGCCCTGCGCCATCTCCACCATTTATTACTGGCACATCAGCAAATTCCGCTGCCATGCGGGCGGAGCCTTCATGAGGGTGACGCATGACTATGACGTCGCAATAACTTTCTGCAGTTCTTATGGTATCTGCTAAGCTTTCGCCCTTCTTTATGGAGGTTGTTCCTGGTTGAGCGAAGCCTATAACTAAGCCTCCAAGCCTTTTCATTGCACTCTCGAAGGAAAGACGTGTTCTTGTTGATGGTTCGAAAAAGAGGGAAGCCATTATATAGCCATTTAGCAGATTGCTTTTCTCCTCTCCTTTTGCAATTGGGATCATTTTTTCAGCAACTTCAAGAATATACAAAATTTCCTCCTTTGTAAAATCTCTAATACTTATAACATCTCTTCCCCTGAAATTCATTGTATATATATGCGAGAGAGTTAATAAAATTTAGTCTTTGAGCTGACTGATGAATGAAAATGAAAATGTTATGATATCAATGTAATTACTAAAGCGATGCCACTATGCCCTTATCTTGCAATAAGGCATATCTCTCCTATGTCATAATTATAAAAACTCCCCAATTATTTCTATATATGTTCAAGAAAAGACACGCGCTTAAAAAGAAGGAAGCAAGGAAAATTCTGGAAGAGCTGGAGCAACAACTTGGATGCAAAATAGATGGAGAAGTTGAAATTGCAGAATATAAAGATATGAAATGTATTTTCATTAACAAAAAATTTCATGCTTTATTGATTGATGGAAAGCCTTTTTTGACTGTTGCTGGATTGAGAAAGTATAAGGCAAGCAAAAGGTTTGTATGTGTAGATGATGGTGCAATAAAATTCATTATTAATGGCGCAGATGTTATGGCTCCTGGAATAACTGATGCAGATGAAAGCATAAAGGAGGGAGATATGGTATGGATAAAAGATGAGAGGAATTCACCAATAGCAATAGGAAGAGCACTTATGAATGGAGAGGAAATGAAGAGAGAAAGGAAGGGCAAAGCTGTCAAGAATTTGCATTATTTAGGAGATGAAATATGGAAGATGAGTACGGAATTATAGTTTAATGAATTCTGCAAGCAATTTTACGAGGAACGGAAATCTATGCATGAGCTTTTCTAAAATTGAAGGCAGATTTCTGTGCTTCGATGGAGTGGAAAGAGAGACTTTTATTATGCAAAAGTCATTGCTATCTTCTTTGTTAACTATTTTTATCTCCCCACTGAAATTCTGATTTTCATTTTGTGGTGCAACAACTTTTACTTCTACAGTAATTCCTCCTGTTTCATGTTTAAGATTCTCTCCTCCTGAAGGACTGAAAGTCCAGTTGCCCCAGCTTGGATATTGAACTATTTCCCAATCAAGATTGGAAAGAGGCTCGCCAGCATTTTCCACAGTAAAGCTTCCTGTAACTGTTGAGCCTGGCTTTACATCAGTCCAAACCAAGGAGCCATGACACTCTAAATCTGGCTTTGTTGGATTGTATGGATTGCATAGCCCTTTTATACAGAAATTTGCAGTTTCATTAAATTCATAAAGATCTTCCCATGCCAGTCCTTTACGATAATAACTTTCTCCAGGATGAGATGTTGATTCAACTATAACCCCGTTGTAAGATGCGCCAAGCAGTACTGGAACTTCTGAAGTTCTATCAAATGGATGACCTCCTGCTGAAAGCTTTAAGTAAATATAGAAATCATCTCCTGTAGTTAATCCAACAGGAGTGTCGAGATCAATTGTATGAAAACCTGTATAATTAATTACACCTGATTTTCTTGAAATCTCATATTTCAGTTCCCCATTTTCAAAGGAATCATAAATTATTACTGTATACTGCACATTATCTGTGGCGGTGTAAAAGCTTACTGCTTCAAGAACTTCATTACCTGTAGCAACAAAAGCATTGAATGCTTCAGTGCAATCAAAGGTGTCGCGCCAGCCATGATAATCATGATAATAGATGTGCTTATATGCGAGAGGCTCAACATTCTGGAAAGAAACTGCACCCATTTCAGGATGTTTGCAACAATGCTTATCATAATATGAAATCCAGAAATATCCATCAAGCCCCCAGTTGGCACCCCAGCTATTCTTGCACAGCCAGGCGCCTGGTTCTGGAGCTTGCGTCACTTTATCATCGTCCCATCCTATAATGGCAATTGCATGATTTGGATCCCATCTGCTGATAGATGGCTGATAATGCGTATAGCTATCGGGATCCATGAAGTAGTCGCTGTAACACATGCATGTTCCTATGGCTCCATATTTCATTATCTTTTCCTTTATGGTATCTATATTGCTCAAATCTGAACTTATTGTATACCATTCTATATCACGCACATAATAATAATGATAGCTTGGATCATATCTTCTTGGGGGAGTGGTGTAAGATTGCCCATCAATGTCGCGCACCGCTCCCTCGCCACGTGAGAGATATGCGGAAGCTACCCTGTAGTCACCTCCCTGATGAACAATAAGCCCTCCACCTGTTGGGGGGTCTGTATCATCATTGTTGTATTGATTGAATCCATTCCACCAGTCAAGATGATATTCTGCCAAATTTGGCTCTCCCGCCTCCCCTGCCTCTGCCCATGCGCCTGTCATAAGCAAATTGCTTTCTATGGAAGCCATTACTCCATGTGTCCAGCATGTTCCTCCTATCTGATCTCTTACAGAGGTTACGTAATTAGCACCATCAACATTTCGCAAATCAAAAGAGCGAGGGATATCGATAGAAGAGCTATTAGAAATAAGATTGTACTCGCTTACACCTGCTGGCAGTAATATAAGGCTAATTGTTATCAACACCAAAAAATTGA
>CAZNGK010000050.1:0-141 GCA_964572575.1 uncultured Thermoplasmatales archaeon
ATGTATCTGGCTACTGTGAAATCACTGGTGAAACAGTCTATGATGAAGATGATGCAAATGTAGATGTTATTTGTGGACAACCGAGCATAAGTGTAACAAAAGAAGTAAATAGAAGCATTGTTCACAGTGGAGATAGTGTAA
>CAZNGK010000050.1:241-9317 GCA_964572575.1 uncultured Thermoplasmatales archaeon
GAAGATACTGCACATGTAAATGTAATATCTCCAGGAATAAGTGTAACAAAAGAAGTAAATAGAAGCATTGTTCACAGTGGAGATAGTGTAAAATACTGGGTAAATGTAACAAATACTGGAGATGTTAATTTAAGTAATCCTTCCATAACAGATAACCAGAGCTTATCATTTTCATATGTTTCAGGAGATGATGGAGACGGAGTATTTGAACCAGGAGAGACATGGGTATATGAATGCACAACAACAATAACAGAAGATACTGCAAATAAAGTAAATGTTTCAGCTCAAGACGAAATAGGAAAAACAGTTTATGCAGAAGATACTGCACATGTAAATGTAATATCTCCAGGAATAAGTGTAACAAAAGAAGGTAACGTAACTGAAGCTCATGAAGGAGATACTGTCAATTATACAATATGGGTAAACAATACTGGAGACGATATGTTATACAATGTTTGGGTAAATGATACATCAATTGGATTAAACCAATATATTGGAAATCTACCTGCTCATACAAGTTATAAGCTATATGTAGAGCATACTCTTCCATCATCACCAGATCCATTTGTGAACATAGTCAATGCAGAAGGATATGATACATTAGGAGCTCATTATAGCGATACTGATAGCTTTACTGTAGACATTATAAAAGCTGGAATAAGTGTAGAAAAAACCGCTACTCCAACCACTGTCGAAGTTGGTGAAGCAGTTACATGGAATATAACTGTTGAAAATACTGGAGACGTAACATTGCATGGTGTGTGTGTTGTAGATGATAACATGGGCACACTTGATAGCATGGTTACTCTCGAACCAGGTGATAAGCTGTATTATGAGTATGTGACATATCCAGAGGAAGATATCACTAACACAGTTGTAGTTAATGGAACTGACCCTCTTGGCAAAGTGGTTAGTGATACCGATAGCGCTACAGTTACAGTTTACATTCCACCTCATCTTTCAATTATGAAGTCAGATTATCCAGATCCAGTCGAGGCAGGTGGAACATTAACTTATACCATTATCGTCTCAAATACTGGTGGCTCTCCTGCTTATAACGTTATTGTAACAGAGCAATACGATGCCAATTTCATTTTTGTTTCTGCAACTCCATCACCAGATACAGGCACAAATAACATCTGGACCATTGGCACCATTATGCCTGGCGGAAGCGCAACCATAACCCTTACAGGAATAGCAGCAAATAATGGCGAAACATCTATTACTAATATAGTTTCTTATAGCTCTTCAAATGCAGGAAAAGGAATAGCAATACAAACAACAACAGTAATTTATCCATCTATTGGTATAATAAAAGATGCTTCTTCGAGCATAGTTGAGGCAGGAGATGACATAACATATACTATTACATATTATAATCCTGGAGACATAAATTTAACGGGAGTGGTAATACATGAAACATATCCAGAAAACACTACATTCAAGAGCGCAACACCAACGCCAACCATTGGAGATGACACATGGGTAATTGGAGATTTACCTGCCCATTCCTCAGCTACAATAACAATTGTGCTTTCTGTTGATTCACCTCTTGCAAATGGAACAGCTCTGCTTAACTATGTAGAGATAACATGTAATGAGGGGGTGAGTGATAACGATACAGCCATCGTTTATGTACATTCCTCTCCATTACTTCAGATTATCAAAACAGATTATCCAGATCCAGTTGTAGGCGGGCATACACTTAACTACACAATTGTTGTTTCAAATGTAGGAAATGAAAATGCGGTGGATGTAGTAGTAACAGATGTACTCGATGCACTCATTCTAGATGTGTTGAATGCCGATGGAGGCACAGTCTCGGAAGATAATGAAATTATTTGGCACATTCCTCTTCTGAGTGTTGGAAACAGTGTAGAATTCAACATAGATGTAGAAGTAGCTCCTGTAAGCGCAAATACCACCATATACAATTTTGTAAACGCAACATGCAATCACTCATATGCTGAAGATGATGAAGAAACATTGGTGACGCCGCCGCCTTCTCAGGCATATCCATTCCTGGAAATAACCAAGACAGATAAGGTAGACCCTGTATATTATAATGGTGAAGTCGAATATGAGATAGTTGTTAAAAATATTGGAGACGGAGATGCAACTGGAGTGGTTGTGAAAGATAAATTGGATGAAGGAGTGAGTTACATTTATGCAGACCCATCACCATATGGGATAAATGGGAATGAGATAGTATGGCATTTTGACGAGCTTAAGGTAGGAGAAATTATAACCATTCAGCTAGTTGCAAAAGTTGAGAGATTTGGCGTGCTGTACAATATAGCAAATGTTACATGCAAAGAAGGCTTGTATGATGAAGACAATGAAACAACAAATGTTTTAGATGATAAAGAGCCACCTATTACAAGAAAAGTATTTCATGGAGAAGTTGAAAATGTTACAACCAATGGATATCTCCTCCACTATATATCTTCTTGGACTTATATAACCCTTAAAGCAGTGGACTATCCTATCCCTGGAGCATCTGGAGTAAATCACACATACTACAGGATATGGAAATGGGATGAAAATAGAAGCAAATGGGTGCTAATCTTTGACTGGAGAGAGTACTTCGGTGAAGAGATTTATCTCTATGAGCTAGGAGGATATGGAAAATACGAAATAGAATTCTACAGCATAGACAAGGTTGGAAATGAAGAAAAAATGGAATGGAACGACGTCTACGTATATGAATCCTAAACATATACGAGTCCTAAATTCCCCCCTTTCTCTTTTTTTATTTTTTATTTGTTTTAAATCAAGCTTAAACAAACAAAGCAGTGGTGTTAACTTAAAGATTGGGCAGAGAATTATTACTCTAAAAATCGATGATTAAATATCTCAACGCAATTTTCCCCCAATTTTCGTAAGTTAAAGCAACATCAAAATTTTATATGACATGCATATTTTCATTTGAATGAGAATTTTACATGTTTCAGATAGCCACATTGGCTATTCAGCATATCATAAAATTGCAGAAAATGGTCTTAACCAGAGAGAGGTTGACGTATATAATTCATTTCAACAATTCATTGACTATGCAATAGAAAAAAAGCCAGATTTAATTATACATTCCGGCGATTTTTTTGATACAGTTCGCCCTACCAACAGAGCCCTTTTCTTTGCTCTTCAGCAACTTTTGAAAATTTCTGAAGTCGAAATACCATTCGTTATTCTTTCAGGAAACCATGAAACGCCAAAATTGAGGGAAACAGGAAGTGTTTTTAGAATATTTGAGCATATTCCATATATATATCCTGTTTATAAGGGAAAACTTGAGGAAATTGAAATTGGAAATGCCATAGTGCATGCAATCCCCCACTGCTTTTCTACTGATGAACTCAAGAGAAATATAGAAGCTGTTAGCAAAAAAGAAGGATTTATTAATGTTCTTGTCCTGCATGTTGGCATTATTGGAATAAAAGAATTCAGAAGAGGAGATTTTAACGAACAGATTATTCCCTCTGGCTATTTGCCTCCTGAATTTGATTATATTGCTCTCGGTCACTATCACAAAGCCACTCAGGTGACAGAAAACGCATACTATGCTGGCTCTACAGAATATTTTTCATTTAAAGAAGCAGGAGAACAGAAGGGATTTTATGAGATAGAAATTGATGATGATTTAAAAATAAACTTTATACCTCTGAATGCAAGGCAGATGCTTGACCTCGGTTCAATTGATTGCTCACTTCTATCTCCTGAAGAAATATCTTCTGAAATATTTCAAAGAATTGAAGAAGCTAGTGTTGAAGGAAAAATAGCAAGAATAGGGCTTAAAAAAATTGATAGGGGAAAATATAAAGCACTTGACTGGGAAAGAATAAAAAGTGCGACATCAACTGCTCTTCATTTTGAAATGACATATGAATTTCTTGAAATGGAGCACGAACTTAAAGGAAAAAGCAGAATAGGAAATCTTGAAGAAGAATGGAGAGAATATATTGCAAATGTACCAATTGAAGGCAATAAAAAGGAAATAGAAGAGCTTGCATTGAAATATCTTCATGAGGTGAGCAAGTGAAGCTTATATCCATAGCTCTCCACAACTTCAGGAAATTCAAAGATGCAGAAATTACTTTTCCCGAAGGCGTTATAGGGCTTATAGGAAATAATGGAGCTGGAAAATCAACAATTATAGAGGCAATAGGCTGGGCAATATATGGAAACAAAGCCTCTCGAACGCCAAAAGAGCAAATAAAAAGGCAGGGAGCAGGCAATCATGAAGATTGCTGGGTCAGGCTACAATTTGAGATGGGGGGAAATCAGTATGAAGTAATCAGAATCATAGGAAAAAATTTGTCAACTGACGCAAGAGTTAAAGTGAATGGACTTATCTCAGCTTCATCAGCCAATGCCACAACAGCTTTTTTGGAGAAAAGAATCGGCATGGACTATGATTCTTTCTATACGTCCATAGTGGCTAAGCAAAAAGAACTGAATGCTTTATCAAATAAATCGCCAGCTGAAAGGAAAAAGAGCATGCTGAAAATGTTAAAAATAGATTTACTAGAGGATGCAATAAAAAGGGTGAGGGAAGATAGGAGAAGAAAGGAAGAAATGCTTGAGTGGATTGAGAAAAATTTAAAGAATATAGGAGAACTTGAGGAAGAAAAGAGGAAGATAGAGGGAAGATTAGAAGAACTACTAATGGAAAAGGAAAAACTGGCTGATGAAATAAAGGAAATAGAAGAGAAGCTGAAAGAAATAGAAAAAGAAAGAGCAGAGGAAAGGAAGAGAGCAGAGAATTTTAAGAATTTAGAGGCAAGGAAAAAATTGCTTGAAGAAAAGATAGCAATGAAAAAGAAAATGAGGGAGGAAAAAATAAAAGAAAAAGAAGAGTTGATAAAAAAGAGGAAAGAGCATGAGGAAATAAAGCATTTTTCTAGTGAATATGATGAATTATGCATAAAAAAAGAAGAATTGGATAAACTAAAGGAAAAATATCATGAGAAGAAGAGATTGGAAGAGGAGGAGGAGAGATTAAGAAAAGAAATTGAAAATATTGAAGAGGAAATAAAAAGAAATGAGAAGTGGTTAGAGAATGAACAGCAAGTAAAGGAGGAGTTTGAAGACATTGAGAGGAAAATTAAAGATGTCGAAATCAGAAAAAAAGAAATTGAAAGGAAGAAGCAGGAAAAGCACGCAGAAAAAAAAGAAGTCGCGAAGAGAAAGCAGGAAACAGAAGAAAGGCTTGTTGAAATAAAAAGAATTGGACCAGATAGTGATTGTCCTACATGTGGCAGACCTCTTAGAGAAAAATACGATGAATTAGTAAAGAAATTCGAGGATGAGATAAATAGCTATGAAAGGAGAATGAATGAAATTGATAAAGATATAGAAGAAATTGAAAAGGAGTTGAATAAGAGAGAAGATGAGGTTAAAAATTATGAAAAGATAAAGGCTGAAGTTGAAGATAAAATTAGAAAATTTTCTGTTATTAGAGAAAGAATCAAAATTTTTGTAAAACAAAAAGAAGATAAAGAGAAGATACGGAATGAAAGACAAGAAAGGCTTATTCAACTTGGGGTAATTGAGTTTGATGAGGAGGAGTATGTTAGAATAGATGGCAGAATAAAATATTTGATGCCAATAAAAAATAAAATTGCTATTCTGGAGAACGAAATTAGAAAACTGCCCTATATAGAGGAAGAGATAAAAAAGATTGAAAATGAGGAAAAGGAGATTATTTTTGAGTTGGATAGATGTAAGAAGGAAATAGAAAATCTTGCTTTTGATAAAGAAAAATACGAAGAGATTGAAAGAAAATATGAAGAGATGAAAGAGGAGGCTTATCTCAAAAGAGAAAAAATGGTGAAAATAGAGGGAGATATAGAATATACGAAAAAGGATATTGAAAAAATTGAAGAAGAGATAATGGAGCAGAAAAAACAGAGAGAGAAAATAAAGGATTTGAGAAAGGAAATTGCAAATTTAGAAATGCTCGCAGGAGATAGAGACACTGGTTTGCTCAATAATTTTAAAAAATATCTCATATCAAAAATAGGGCCATTGCTTTCATACTATGCTTCTCATTATTTTTCTACATTTACTCAGGGGAAGTATAAGGAAATTGAAATAGATGAAAATTACAACATTTACATATATGATGAAGGAGAAAAGTTCAGCATAGAAAGATTTTCTGGCGGAGAAAATGACTTGGCAAATCTATCATTAAGGCTTGCAATATCACAACTTATCAGTCAAAAAAGCGATGCATCCCTCAACTTTATTGCTTTGGATGAAATTTTTGGTTCTCAGGATAGGGAGAGGAGAAGAAATGTTTTAAATGCTCTCGCTGAATTGAAAGATCAATTTAAGCAAATTTTACTTATCACTCATATTGAAGATATAAAGGATTCACTTGAGCACATTATCAAAGTATATGAAGATGAGGAAGGAATATCTCATGTTGAAGTTGAATAGCGTTGTTCATTCATAATTTGTTTCTTTTAGCTCAGCCTGCACGCTGACTCCTTCATATGAAATGGATAATTTGATAATGTTTGCAACTTCTGGTGCAAAATAGAATTCTACCATATCATATAACGATATTTTATATGCTTCATATGTTCCTGCTTCCACACCTACGATTTCTTTTCCAGTGCACTTTCCTTCCATTGAACCGAGCAATAGCTCATATTGAATTGGAATGCTTATTATTCCAAATAGCACTGATGCAGTTGCATCTATTCTCATATCAGAAGATGGGATAATCCAATCTTTTCCTATCTCAAGTGGAAAATCAATTAGGGTAAAAGCAGGGTTGAATTCCATATTCATTTCTACTCCAAATGGAAGGGGCAGGGGAATTGGAAATGCTTCAAGCCTTATAATAGCAATTCCTTTGAAAGTCGCTTCAGCTCTTTCCACTCCAAAGTCATCTTCTCTAACATATATGCTTCCCTGAAGCCTGTTGAAAAATAGCTTACCTGAAACGTTCATTGCAAGCTGTGGTACAAATGCTCTAAAATCTCCCTCAATCTTTCCATTAAAATCTAACTTGTATCCTCCTTCAGCATTGCTTACTTTAAGGTCAAATTCATCCATGCTTCCATCAAATGAAGCAAAATCCATGTCCAATATAATTTCTCCAATATCAAATATCCATTCATCTTCCTCTTTCCATAAATCCACAAAAACAGCAGTTTTATCACTTTTCTGCTTCCCACTTTCATCTGTGACTGTAAGCGTTACTGTGTAAAGCCCTCTTTCATTATACACATGCTTCGGCTTTTGTTCATTATTTGTTGCGCCATCTCCAAAATCCCAATGCCATTCTACAATGTCTCCTTCTGCATCATGGCTTTTACTTCCATCAAATGTAATTTCCTCACCTACCTTGCCAGTATATGGGCCACCTGCATTTGCTACAGGGGGCCAGTCAAAACTGTCTGCGTTATATTCAACCCAGACTATGCTGTAATCGTCGATATGAAGAGAACCATATTCAATGTTAAAAAAGCCGTTATAGCCCCAGTAACTTCCCCAGCTATTTTTACATATCCAGTATCCTCCATGGTTTATGCTTGCATCATCCTTCCAGCCAACTATCACTACACAATGATTTATTCCTTCTACATACCCAGGATATTCGTAATAGTCTTCTGGATCATGGTTGTAAAGTCCCCATTCCATAAAATCTTCAGTTGCCATCATAAATGTTACCACAGGCCCTTTTTCCATAATCATTGTCTTTATTCTATCCCTGTCCTCATCTGAACCATCTGGAAGCCAGTAGCCATAATCAGCTATTGGAACAAGATTGCTCTTCCAGTCTGGGCATTTAGCTGTGCATGGTACAGTGTCATCTGCTTCATAAGGAAAACAACTTTCTATTACTATACCATTATAATAATTTCCATCTGAAGAAGTAGATTTAATGTACATATATGCCAAATAAGGACTTCCGCCTCTGCAACTTCCAGCTGATGGAAGGCACGATAGTATATATTGCTCCGATAAATCTGGATCTAGATCTGCGACTCCTTCTGCAATATTTATAACACTTTCAAGTGCACCAACAGCTGCAAAATCCCAACAGCTCCCACACATTCCCTGATATCTTGCAGGTGTTGTCCAGTCTTCGCCATTGTAATTCATCCAGCTGAAGTAGCTTGGAGGGTCACCTATAGCTGGCTTTTCTGAAGGTTTTTCTGTAATTTCTGGAACATAGCTCATTACACTCATATATACAGGAAATTTACTTTTCTGTATGTTACAAGAGCAAGCATTTTCATTTTTCAGTGCAGAAATTGGTAATAGAAGAGACACCACAAAAATGCAGAATATTCCTCTCCATTTAAATAATTTCATGGACATAATATTGCATGATATTTTTTAAAATTAACGAATAAGACTTCATCAACTGAAAGAGTTTCAAAAATTAATCTATTCATGAAATGAAAAAGCAATTAAGAAATCTATTAAGAAGCGAGCCATTTCATTCATTTTAATATTGTCTTATTGCTGAGACAAGAGAAATTGTGAAAGAGATCTGTGTTATCATCTCCTCATGCTTACTGATGTATTTTTTATAGAATAAATGAAGAACGAGCATATTGAAGAAAAACATCTTACCATCGTTCAATTCTTATTTCGAGGAGGCGTTAACAATTAATTTTTAATTCATGCTTAATGTTATAAGAAATATCTCAGGAAGCTGGTTAATAATTCTTAGTTAATAATCCTTGCTCACTCCAACTTAAGGAAGTTTTACTACCATAATTTTTACTATACATCTGCTATCTACAGAGATAATTAATTCGTTAATATACATATCATCTGTCTATCTCGTGGCAATTAATTTAATAAATACTATCCATTTTACAATTACAATGATAAAACTTACAGAGAATGCAATGAAAGTTTTGGAAAAGAGGTATCTCCGTAAGGATGAAAATGGAAAAGTTATTGAAACTCCAGAAGAAATGTTTAGGAGAGTTGCAAAAAATATTGCTTCTGCTGATAAAAAATATGGAGGAGATGTGAAAAAAGCAGAAAAAGATTTTTTTGAAATAATGTCAAATTTACTTTTCCTGCCAAATTCTCCAACGCTTAT
>CAZNGK010000051.1:0-9208 GCA_964572575.1 uncultured Thermoplasmatales archaeon
GCTTTCTTTAAATCCATCTGATAGAGGTAGCATAAATAAAAGTATGACAACAATCACAAATTTCTTCATGTTACTAAATACGCAGATGATAAAAAATTTTATGCATTTCACTGTCTAAATCGATGAAAAAGTTGATAAACTATTTCAGAACACAGTAGGGATATTATACACTTAAACGAACAGTGTATCTTAATCGCAGTGCATTTACAATTAATAAGCTTCTTTTACCTCCATTGAAAAATATAGCGCCATAGCTTTCTCCTTTTTTTTAGAGGAGGTATGTATCTTTTCATCATTATGAAGAAATCATAGTAACTTTTGACAAGCGACACACCTACTCCTGCAATTATCCCTGCAAAATGTCCCCCTATGAGCGTTATAAAAATCTCGCCAACAAGAGAAGGCAGAATCCACACAGGGAGGGCAAATTTCCAGTTGGGCGTAACATCAATCTCACCTCTCTCCCAGTCCACTCTTGCCTTCCATACATTCATTTTAAACGTCATGTTATATAATTGAAGCTATTTAAAAGGAGATAAAAAGCATTTCGATTTGTTCTAAAAGAATCATCAACAATTTAAAAAGTGAATGAAAATCTGTTGGTAATTGTATGCACGTTTTTTATGCGCAAGAGAAATAGTTAATCAAATTGTTTATTCTTTTACTCCTTAACAACCTCTATCCGGAAGTTCATCAAACTATCAAAAATTAATAATGAATTTTTTGATGGACGAATTCAATCATTTTTAATCCGTGGAAATATATTAGAGCAAATTAAACTATTCATTCAAGATCGGTTATTTGGCACCATAAGCAAACTTTTATAAAGACTTTAACTATTAATAACATGAAGAAAAAAGCTTTATGCTTGGTATTAATTGGGTTGTTTTTAATTCCAATAAATGGTAAATGTATTTTGAGTGACCCAGAAATAGTTGATGAAAAGAATGACGTGTTTGGTCCATTAGCTATTTTGCCTTTATCATTTGCTCATATAGACATTATTTCAGCATGGTTTTATGAAGATCCAAATGAACCAGATTATTTGTTTACAGCGATAAAAATTAGAAACTTAGAATATAGTTCGTTATTGAGGTCAATCTATTCGATTCACTGGACATATAATGGAGCCCAGTATGTAGCAGCTTTCCATACTCAATTTTCAGGAAATTTCGAACAGCAATTTGCTGGAAAATATTATGGAGGGCTTGAACCATGTGAATGTTCCTTCGACTTGGAAACAGATACCATTACTTGGAAAATATCAAAGAGCATTATCGGAAACCCCAAACCAGGGGATGTACTCACAAATACATTTGCATGGACAGCTCTGAGATTTTATAGCAGTGCTCTCGGCGAACTGGCCAAGGACTATGCTCCTGATGGTGCCCTATATGGGAAAGATTACATCATAAAATATTAGAGCGAAATTTGCTATAAGCCGCCGGCGGGGTTTGAACCCGCGACCTTCTGATTACGAATCAGACGCTCTTCCACTAAGCTACGGCGGCTCATGATGTTATTTGAGAAGGAATTATATATTTTGTTGAGTTTTAAATAAGTGATATAAACGCTCGTTTGTAAAGTGTTTCTGTCATTAGTATTTCTGCCATTAAAAATATATGCTATAATCTTCAGATTTTGTACTGATATTCTCGCTTATGGAAACATTGTAATACCATCATATATGAAATATAAACCAAAAATAAGCAGTAAAGAAGCAGAGATTATTTTCAATGTCTTTTCTATTGCCTCTATTTTTGTGCTTTTTTCAGAAATGAAAGATATGGAAGTATACCATGTTACATCACATATTTCATGAAAGAATATGAAAGCAGCAAGCCCTATAATGCCGAATGCATTTGCTTTGAGAATAAGAGAAAAGCCAATGGTGAGCCACCACATAATGAAATAAGGATTTAAAGAGCTTAATGCAATTCCTGCAACAATTCCTTTTAATGGTTTTGCCTTCTCCTCTTTTTTAAATGCAGAGAAGGAAAGATATAGAAGAAAGATACCACCTGCAACTCCTATGAGTGCTCTCATTTCTTCACTCATTGACATCTTTCCAAACAGAAACAGTAAAATTATAAAAGGAACTTCAAATATGGCGTGACCCCCTGCTAATAGAAGTCCAGCATATTTATTCTTTTTACCTTCTGCTATTGTAGTTGCAAAAAGTGGACCAGGCATCATCACACCACTTAGTGAAACAAAAATGACAGTTGCAATGTATGATATGAATGATACAAAGCCCATAAGAATATATAGGATGTATAAATTTTATTTCATGACGAAATACTGTCCAAAATGTGGCTCAAGTAATGTAGACTGGGTTCTTCCTCAGACATGGAGTAAATGGAGGTGCAAGGATTGTGGATATATAGGGAGTTTGATAATAGAAAATGGAGAACTTGCAGAAGAAATAAGAAGAAAATGGGAAAAGAAAGAAGAGGGAGCTAGAAAATCAGGAAATAAATGATAAATGCAACTTTCAAGCTTTGTTATCAATAAATTTTGATGAAAAACGAGATTTTTATCGACATGAGAGCACGGGGCTGTCAGGGATTGAATGGAAATGAAATGTTTTATTATCTGCTAAAGAAAAGCAATTAAAACATAAGGCAAATAGTCAAAAAGAGTATCCTCACTGTTTTTCAAAATGTTGGCACTGCCTGAGAGCACAATAGAAAATACCATGATAATCTATTCATTCCGTTGATAGATTCTTTTTACATTTCCATGGTCTATCTTAATGACCCTTTCCTCCATAAATCTAACAAATTTATCAAACCATTTTGTGACTCTTTCATTTTCTGCAATAATATATGCCACTATCCCCAATACAATGCCAGAAATAATATCACTAATCCAGTGAATACCTAAATATAAGATTGCAAAAGGTGTTAATGCAGTAACTAAAACAGTAAAAAAGGTATATCTTCTTAGATTTGTTTTTAGAAGCAATATAAGGGAGATGCTAACAAGAACACTTACATGTCCACTCGGAAAATTATCTGTGAGTCTGTCCACTAAAAGCACCAGAGCCATATATTGTTCATTGGAGTAAAGTAAGGGCTTTACTGGTGTATTTGGTGGATAATAAGAAGTGACTTTGACATTGAGAAAAACATAACATGGGATAAGCACTATGTAGTTGATTAAAATTGCATAAACACATGTTTTTACTAAATCGGTTTCATTTCTTAAAACAAAAAAAATTATTGTAAAAATCATGACATAGAAAAAAATGAGTAGATAAAAAATGCAGATTGTATGGATGAAAAATGGGTTTTGAAAGAATTCCTGAAGAGAAACAATCAAGCTATTTCCCTCTAAGTTATATATTAAGTGAGTAAAATCATACGGAAAAGGAATTTCATCCTGCAATATATTTTCTATTTTTATAAAAAGAAATATTATCAAAAGAATTAGTAAATATCCTCTGGAATTTATTAAGCCAGAAATTGCATTCCTTTTAGAAATTTTCTTGTCTTCATCAAAAAATATACTCCCCAAAATTACCATGAGGGCTAAGGTTGGAATATACCACATAAGTGCAATCAACGTGTCCATTCCATCACTTTTACATTTATGAGTTCAATGAATCTCTTGCAGAAACTATTTGTAAAATATAAAAATTTTTATTTGAGAAGCAGAGCATAAAACGAAAATGAAGCAGGAATATTCCACCAATACAGCAATACAGGAATATCCCACCAATATATACCCTGCTTGACATCTCTTTGGCTATCAAAAAATTAATCTTTTTAAAATTACAAGTGTCGCAAAATCTCTTTATCTCACAAAAAGTAAACGAGATGAACTAAAATTTTAAATAGTAAAATTTATTTTACTTTTGTAAAAAAAATTTGATGGTGAGAAAAGTGGATATGAAAAAGGCGTTCATTGCATCTATAATAGCATTGTGTGCTGTATCTACAGCATTTGCTTTTTATGTAGTTGAAAAAGATGTAAATGAAACAGCCAGAAAAGTTGATGTATCACTCATAATAGATTTTAATAATGGAACCAGATGGCAATTCAATCTTACATTGGAAGGAAAAAATGTTACTGTTTTTGATGCTTTAAATGGTGCAGCAAAACAGGGAGGATTTGACATAAAGGCAACTTATTACGGGCAATTTGACAGCTATTTTGTTGATTCTATTGCTGGAATTGGAGGAAATGGGAAATACTGGCTTTATTATGTAAATGGAAATTTTGGTGATGTAGGAGCAGATAAAAAAGTGTTGGAGGAAGGTGATTTAATTGAATGGCGCCTTGAAGAATTTAGTTAAAAATTTAAAGTCATTTGGCATAACCAGCATGATGAAGAGAAAAATATCCATTGCTTTCCTTCTAATAGCCTTAGGTGTGATAGCAAGAATATGGCTTTATAAATTTCTTCCTCCTGCGCCGAACTTCCACATTATGCTTGCAGGCGTTGATCAGCCAATATTTATGCCAGCAGATGTATTTTTTATAGTTGCAACAATTTCTTTAATTGCAGGTAGATATCTTGGAGGATATTTTGCCTTCATAGTGCCTTTTTCAGTTATGGCAATAACTGATGTATTTCTGGGCAATAATTTTATATTCTTATTCACATGGTCTGGATTTGCTTTACTTGGATTCTTTGGCTATATGATGCAAAAACATTCATTTTCAAAATTTGTTATGCTAAGCATTCCTTCAATAATTATTTATGATTTATGGACAAATTTTGGATGCTGGCTTGGATGGTATAGTCATAATCTGCAAGGGTTAATGCTTTGCTATACCTTAGCTATTCCATTTATGTTATGGCACCTGATTTCTACAACTGCTTTGTTGCCTATAATGGCAATTCCATTTGAAAGAGGAGAGACAATTGTTGAGCCTTCAAAAATAGAAAAATATGCTGGCATTTCATCAACTGCTCTTCTGATGGCGCTTAGCATTGCTTTTCTTTTATGAAAAAATTAACAGAGAGATTTCGTGTACAGTTGACAGATAAAATTCCTTTATTTTAATAAGATATACAAGACTTCAACATTGTAAAAAACTTGAATGATAACAAAACTTATTATCATTGCAATTTATTACCTCATGGATGAATTTACTTACGCTAAGGCAGGGGTAGATATTGATAAAGAAGAGAGAGCGGTGAAAAGCATTTTAGAAACAGTTGGATTTGAAAAAGATAGGGTGGAAATAAATGGAATAAAACTTGTTTTGTGCACAGATGGTGTTGGTTCAAAAGTTATTGTGGCAAATGAAATGAAGAAATGGGATACAGTGGGCATAGACTGTATTGCAATGAATGTTAACGATGCTTTGGTTATGGGTGCCAAACCTATTGCATTTGTTGATTATCTTGCTATTGAAAAAACAGACGAGGAGAAGGCAAAAGAAATTGCAAAAGGATTGAAAAAAGGAGCCGATGAAGCAGGTATTCCTATAATAGGGGGAGAAACAGCTACATTACCGGAAATAATTAAAGGATTTGACTTGGCAGGAACATGCTTGGGTGTGATAGAAAAAGATTTGCCTAAAGAGCTAAATGAGGGGGATATTATTATTGGCATAAGGAGTAGCGGTTTGCACTCAAATGGCTATACCTTAGCAAGAAAGGTTTTCACTGAAAATGGGTATTCATTTCATGATGAAATAGAAGATATAGGAGTCATTGGCAATGAACTTCTTAAACCAACTAGAATCTATGTAAGACATATACTTCATCTATGGAAAAATATTGAAGTTAAGGCAATAGCTCATGTAACTGGAGGGGGGTTAAGAAAAGTTGGCAGAATAAGCAATAAGGTTTGCTTTAGTATAGATGCACCTTTGGAGCCCCAGCCAATTTTCAAAATAATGCAGAAGCTTGGTAATATAAGCAACAGAGAAATGTATCAAACTTTTAACATGGGGATGGGAATGGCAGTTATAATTGCAGAGGAATATGCTGATGATGCATTGGATATATTAAATAAATATGATGAAGCAAAAATTGTTGGAAAAGTTAAAAAAGGAAAAGGAGTAGAAGTGCCGAAATTTGGATTAAAATATTGAGTTGGGTTAAAAGATGCCGTTAACTTACAAAAATTAGGAAAATGATTGTGCTGGGATATCTCAATATTAGTTAACCTAATTTTGGAGAACAATTCTTCATGAAAATACCTATCAAAACACAAACAACACAGGTTAAAATATTAAAAATTTAAATATTAGAAAAAGAAAAATGGGAGGGGATTTAAATCCATCCCCTTATTTTCATCGCTTCTACCACTCTCTCGATGCTCACT
Source organism: uncultured Thermoplasmatales archaeon (assembly GCA_964572575.1). GTDB lineage: Archaea > Thermoplasmatota > E2 > UBA202 > JdFR-43 > VBQI01. Next base: position 6,288 of record CAZNGK010000051.1, read on the forward strand.
ATGTACGCTGCTATCCTTGGATGAATATCCTTGCCCTTCTCCTTGTATTCCTTCTGTTTGTTTATCACATCCCAGAACGCCTTGCTCATTTTTCTATCCAGTTTCTCATAAACTTCCTCAAATTCCCAGTAATAGCCATATATGTTTTGCACCCATTCAAAATAGCTTACTGTCACACCGCCTGCATTTGCTAGGAAGTCAGGCAACACTAGGCATCCTTTTCTATGCAATATTTCGTCTGCCTCTGGCGTTGTTGGGCCATTTGCGAGTTCGAGAGAGATCTTTGCTTTAATGCGATCTGCATTGTCATTGCGTATTACATTTTCTAAAGCAGCTGGAACAAGAATGTCAACATCTAGCTCAAGAAGTTCCTCATTGCTTATCTTTTGTGCACCCTCATAATTGATTACGCTTCCTGTGTTCTTTTTGACTTCCATTGTCTTCTTATATGGCAGTCCTTCCTCGACATAAATTCCACCTTTTGAATCGCTTACAGCAACCACTTTTGCATTCTTGAAAAGTCTGGTTATAAGCAAATGAGCATATTGACCAGCATTACCATATCCCTGGATGGCGACAGTAACAGCATTCTCACTTGGTATAACATCATCAAGCTTCTCAAGTTCTTCATAAGACTTGTGCATGTTCTCAACATCGGCTTCCAGTGGCAATCCTATATGTTTTGCAGCTTCTCTAAGCACATACATACCTCCCCTTGCAGTTGCATCTGCTCTTCCCTTGCTTCCACCAACGCAGAGTGGCTTTCCTGTTATGACGCCTGGCGCATTGTAGCCAACTATTTTGCTGAATTCATCCATCATCCATGCCATTATCTGAGGTGTGGTGTATACATCTGGAGCAGGGATATCTTTTTCTGGCCCTATAAATCTGCCAATAGCACGTATATACCCTCTTGCGAGCCTTTCCTTTTCTGCATCACTCATTTCTTTTGGATTGCATATTATCCCACCTTTTGCTCCTCCATATGGAATGTCAACGACAGCTGTCTTCCAGGTCATCCATGCAGCTAACGCCTTTACTGTATCTAAGCTCTCTTCAGGATGCCATCTTATTCCGCCTTTTGTTGGACCTCTTGCATCGTTATATTGAACTCTGAAACCTGTGAAAACCTTAGTCTTACCATTGTCCATTTTTATTGGTATGCTCACAACCAACGTTCTCATAGGTTCACGAAGCATTGTATGAGATGCCTCATCAAGTTCCATTATTTTTGCTGCCTCATCCAACTGCTTTTGGGCTATTTTAAAAGGGTTTAGTTCTTCCATTTTCTCACCGCTGGTAATAGATACTAAGAATTTAAATCTTAATTGATATAAGATAGCAAGTGTCACGAAAATAAATTAAAGGGAAAATTGCTTTCCTACCAGAATGGAAAAAGAACCACCTCCTAAAGGCGATATGCATGAAAATATGGCTACTCAGAGAAAGCCAGACAGCAAAAGACTTAAAAGAGAGTTTATTCTCTCTCACTTTTTGTACTTTTGGTGACTTAATAACAGGCGTTACCATAGGTTATTTTACTAATTTATTGAATGCGTTGCCTGCTCTTATCATTTTAATTCCACCTGCTATTGGAATGCGTGGAAATATTTTTTCTTCGCTGGGCTCCAGACTTGGAAGTTATCTGCATACAGGAGAAATTGTCATTGGTGAAAAAAGCAATTTACTAAAAGAGAACATTAAAACATCCTTTGCCCTCACATTTTCAATGAGCATATACATCGGCTTTCTGGCATGGATTGTAGCAAAATGGTTTGGTATGGAAAAATACTTTGGAAGGACAATAGATGTAATGGATTTGTCCCTCATCTCTTTATTTGCTGGAATTTTTTCAGCTTTTATCATGATTTTCTTCACCTTCCTGATTACATTTCTGAGCTATAAAAGAGGATGGAATCCAGACAACTTGACAGCACCTTTAATAACACTTGCTGGAGATATAATTACCTTGCCCTTGCTATTCTTTTCAATGAAAATGGTTTCTTTATTCCACAATGAATTAAAAACAGCTATCTTTATGATTTTTCTGATAGTAACTATAGCATATACTATTTTCTCCTTCCGTACGGAGGCATCAAAGAGAATTTTAATAGAAAGTTTGCCAGTCCTTGCCATATGTGGGCTACTGAGCATATTTTCTGGAGGCATACTTGGCTCAAAATTTGAAGGGATAATGGGAGTTTCTGCCATTTTAACCATTTTGCCTGCATTCCTTGAAGATGGTGGCGCCATTGGCGGCATACTGGCGGCGCGATTTTCATCTGCTCTCCATACTGGAGAAATAAGGCATGATGTCAAGCTTTCTGGGAAGGTGATGAGTTCGTTTGTTGTAATGCACATTGTTGGTCTTGTTATATTTCCTCTTATTGGGGTATTTGGATACATTGCTGGCGTTTTTATTGGTCTTGAAGGTTATAGCTTGCTCAAAATGATTTTAATTTCTCTTGTTGCAGGTGAATTGCTTATTATTATTGTGAATTTTCTCTCCTATTACCTATCAACTCTTTCTTTCAAAATGGGGATCAACCCAGATAATGTTGTAATTCCTATTTTAACAAGTCTGATGGATTTTGTTGGAACTGCTTGCCTGATTGGAATTGCTTTTCTATTTCTTTGAGAGCAAAATTTCTATTGCAGAAACATTTCTGTCTTCCATCTCTTCAGTAAAAATTTTAACATCCTTTATTTCAACGCCCTCCAAAAATTTATTCACACTTATCTGACAGGCGTCAACAGCTGTAGAAATTGCTCTCCCTCTGGCTTTTATGCATACTTCATCTGCACCATTTTCGAATTCCATAGCAACAGCAGTTGCATATCTTATTGCGGGTTTATCTCCAACATATACTGTCTGCATTGCCACAGGAATGGAAAAGAATATATAAAATTTTTTGAAGAAG
>CAZNGK010000052.1:0-9208 GCA_964572575.1 uncultured Thermoplasmatales archaeon
TATACTTCCTCCCATTCCTTTAATATGGATTGCCATTCAAATCTTTCTATTCCTTTTATTCCCTCCAATTCCCTTATAATACGTTCATATCCCTTACCAAGTGTTCTTATCCTAACTTTTGCAATAACATCATATGCGCCTGCCACAGCTGAAACAACTGTTATACCTTTTATTCCCCATATTTTTTTCATTAATTCGTCTATTGAGTAACCAGTGCTCGCCTTAATGAATATATATGCCTTTACCTCCGTAAGGGCAAAAGATATCACGCCCATGACAACAAGTATTATGCCCATTGTTTTTATTACAAGTTGCTGTGGAGATTCATAGAAAGAAATTTCAATAAATTTGGAGAGAAGAATGGAGAATGGAATGGAAAATATTATGGTAAAAGATTTTACTGCCTGTGTAACGCTTGCCTTACCGAGTCCCAAAGCTCTTATGTAGAGAATGTAGGAAAAGAATGTTACGCCCATTGAAAGGAAAAATATTTGCCAATGTCTCAACATTTCAAATGCTTCAAAAAATCTTTTAGCATCAATGAAATAAACAAAAATTGCAGTGAAAATAGATGTGAATAAAAGATTCCAGAATCTTATGTTAATTGCATCATTATGCCTTCCATTTATTTTCATCAACTTAAGCTTTCTTTGATAAATTGAGAATAAAACCCATGCAGGATTTAGAATAGCAAAGACAATGAGCAAGCCCAAAAAATTAATTTCCCCTTGTAAAGAGAAGGAAGCCATTACTGCACCAAATGTTACTATTATTGAAGATTCCACCTCTGCAAGCGTGGGAGCATTTTTCTCTGCTATCGATTCTGTTATCAATAAATATAAAATAACTACTTGAAAGAAGGAAAGGACTGCAGATGGCTCTCTGTAAATTGATATTATGAAAAAGTAGGCAATAGTTGCAACAGCATTTCCTATACCAGCCAGAATATGATATGGCATTTCCTCTTTTTTAATCATTCTCAATCTTTTGAAAGAAGGATCTATCTTTGCCCCTATTGATTTATCTCCTATTGGAATGGAAAGTAAAATGCATAGTAAAAAAGTTATAACTATTCCTGCCATGAATATAGCAAGGCATAGAGTCCAGGGATTTATTTCGTATTTTACAGATATATATGTATCTATTCCAGTTACACCTGCCGCTATTATCGAAGACAAAATCGCCAGCAGATAAAACAGATTCTTTTTTCTTATCCTCATGTCTCAATCTCTTTTTCTATAACTTGTGTATTTGTTCTTTTAACACCTTTAATTGCATGTATTTTATCTGTTAACTCCATAAGCTCTTCCAAGCTATTTACACTTGCTTTTACAATTATATCATAGTCGCCAGCAACAACTGCAATGCTTTCTACATTACTGAGTTTCCTCATTTCCTCAAGCACAGCCTTTAAATTTCCAACATAAGTGAGAATGAGAATGTAAGCTTTGATCATTGTAAAGGAATTTCGTAGGAAAATATAAATTTTTATGAATATTTACCCATCATGTTTGCTATTTTACTAATTGCCACCGCCATCTTCGCTGGATTATACATGGCATGGAGCATAGGTGCAAATGATGTTGCAAATTCAATGTCAACTGCTGTGGGGGCGAAGGCAATAACATTGAGACAGGCTTTAATCATTGCATCTGTTCTTAATTTCCTCGGAGCTGTTCTTGTTGGGAAGCATGTTACAGAAACTATACAGGAAAAGATTGTGGACATTGCTGTCATCAGTGATTATAGCCTAATGCTTGGTTTCTTATCTGCTCTACTTGCTGCAGGAATTTTCGTCACTTTTGCCACATGGAAGGAGTTGCCTGTTTCCACAACCCATGGAGTAATTGGCGGTGTTGTAGGCTTTGGCCTTATTCAGGGAGGACTTTCTTTAGTAAGATGGAACACTGTTGGCCAGATAGCTTCCTCATGGGTTTTATCTCCAATTGTTGGAGGAGTTATGGCTTTTATAATGTTTAAGATAATTGCATATTTTGTTCTTGCAACAAAGGATCCAGTAAAGAGTGCAAAGAAAGCTGGACCTGTATTCATTGGCTTAACCATCTTCATTATTTTTCTTTCAATTTTTATGAAAACAAAAGCTGGAGAACTTCTTAAGTATGGGCTGAAAGAATATATTCTGGTTTCTTTTTTAATTGCTTTCATTTCATCAATTCTTGGTTTCCTTCTTTTGCGTAAAATAGCAGGAAAAGGATATGACATTGTAGAGCGACTTTTCCGCCGACTGCAAGTAATGACATCATGCTATGTTGCATTTTCTCATGGAGCAAATGATGTTGCAAATGCTGTTGCACCAGTGGCTGTTGTTTTAACTGTTGCTTTGCAGACTGATATTGAGCCAATATATCTACTTGCTTTAGGAGGCATAGGAATAGCAGTAGGAATTATAACATGGGGATATAAAGTAATAAGAACTGTAGGAGGAAAGATAACTGCACTAACTAACACAAGAGGATTTGCAATAGATTTTTCAGCTGCCACTGTAGTGCTCGCCGCCTCCAAACTCGGAATGCCTATATCAACAACGCATACTGTTGTTGGTGCTGTCATAGGTGTTGGACTTGCAAGAGGTTTGGATGCTGTTGACCTTTCTGTCATTAAAAAAATAATTTATTCATGGCTTCTCACCCTGCCCGCAACTGCAATTTTATCGATATTGATTTATAGGGGGTTGACAATATTATTTTAATGCCATATAGAGCACCAGTAGGTAATACATACAGGAAAAAGTCGCCATTTGCTGGATTATTTGAGCACATGAGCAAGGTTAGAGAATGCATTTCATTGCTGAGAGATGGTGTGCTGAGATATATAGAGGGAGACTATGAGGACTTCCATGAAGTTGCAGAGAAGGTTTCAGAATTAGAGCATGAAGCCGATTTGATTAAAGGCAATATCAGAGCCCATTTGCCACGCTCTATCCTTATGCCTGTAGACAAAAGATATTTCCTATGGGTGTTGCGTGAGGAAGATGCAATTCTTGATCATGCAGAAAATCTTGCTCAGCTCTTAGATTTACGCCATACGCCCATACCAGACGAGCTTAAGGAAGATTTTAAAGAACATATGGACAAGGTTGCAGAGACAGTGGAGGAAATGGAGAGAGCAGTAGAAAATGTTCGCGATTTAATAGAAACAAGCTTTTCAGGAAAAGAAAGGGAAGAATCGAAGAAATACATCCATAATGTGCATAAAAAAGAGTGGGAAGCAGACCAGATTCGTTACAGAATAACTGAAAAAATTTACAAGCTGGAAGATAAACTTTCTCCAATGGATGAATACCATTTGCTCAAAATAGTTGACTGGATTGATGATATTGCAGACCATGCAGAGAATGTTGCTGACTGGCTTCGTGCCATGATTGCAAAATGAAGGAACTTGCAGAACTTGCAAAAAATTTTAAGAGAGGAAAAGTAAAAAAAGTAAAAAAGCCTAGAATATGGAAGGAAAAAGATGTTCTTGATGGAAAAATTGTAGATGCTTTTGTATTCATTCTTCATACTACAGGCTGTAGATGGGCAAAGCAAAGTGGCTGTACAATGTGCGGATATTTTAAGGAAAGTTATGAAGCAGGAAGAGAGGAATTGGAAAAACAGATAGAGCAAGCACTGAAATCTTATGAAGGCGAAACAATTGTCAAAATTTTTACATCTGGAAGTTTCTTTGATGAAAAAGAGATTCATCTTGATTTGCAGGCTTCAATTCTTAAAAAATTTGAAAAAGCAGAGAAAATAATTGTGGAAAGCAGACCAGAATTTATTGATGTGCTTGAAGAGCTTAAAACAGATGTTAGACTTGAGGTAGCAATGGGTCTTGAGTCTGCAAATGATAAAGTTTTGAAGTATTCAATAAATAAGGGTTTCACTTTTCAGAAATGGAGGAAATCTGCAGAGAAAGTGAAGGAATATGGAAAAGAATTGAAGGTGTACATTTTGATTAAACCTCCTTTCCTTACAGAAAAGGAAGCAATTGAGGATGCAATTTATACAGTTGAAAAAGTCAGTGATATAGCAGATACAATTTCATTTAATCCTGTTGCAATACATGGAAAAACAGTGGTAGAATTTCTTTGGAAACGTGGATTATACCGCCCTCCATGGTTATGGAGTGTTTTAAAGATTTTGAAAGAGAGCAAGGAAATGTATGACGGACTAATAAAATGTGATATTGTTGCAGGAGGAAAAGAGAGAGGAAGTCATAACTGCGGTAAATGTGATGAAAATGTGATGAAAATCATAAAAAAATTTTCATTAACTCAAGAATTTAAAGAAGAGATACACTGTAATTGTGAGGAAGAATGGAGAGATATTCTTGAAATAGAGGAGTTTTTTAGAGGTTAAAATTTCCTGATTTTTCTTCTATCAATTTTCACTCCAGCTGGAGTAACAATGAAATGATTTCTATCTAAGCCAGCTATATCGCCGTTAATGTCTTTTACCACTCTTCTCAATTCATTTGTTATTCTCTCAACTTCAATGTCATCTACACAAATTGGAGTGATATCCAAAATAAGAAGATTTCCTTCATATACATATTTTATAAATTCCTTCAGGTCATCATATTTCTGAATCTCTGCTGTCTTCACAAACATTTTTGCTTCTGGTTGCTCTTCCCCACCATAATCTTCCAAATCTATATATTCCTCTTTCCTTCCCTTTCTAAATATCATTTTAATCATTGTAGAAATACTTTTCATTTTAAAAACTTTTCAAAATATCTCACAACAATGTCAAATAACTCACGATGATGTTAAAATAGTTCGATGATGTAAATCAGCGAAATAGTTGAAGAATGTATCTATGTTAATAAAAAGTGAATGAGTTTTGTAGTGATTTATATGAACTGCTTTGCAATGAAGTTATTCATTTTTAGGCTATCTTCTCATAACAACAAGTATTTGGATTATCATTCACATTTTATCCGATTGCGATCCATTCACTTTTGAAAAGAGATGAATATTTTAGGTGTCATGTTTAATCACATTTTAGTCACATTTTAATCATATTTTTTCAATAGCTTTATATATTCTCACCCCTTACTACATGGGATAAAATGCATTTTAATAAAATTTTCAAAATTTTCCAGATAAGGAAATTTTTTTTAATTATGATAATATTTTCTATGATAACAAGTGGATATGCGTTGGGAAGTGATGAAGATAATGATGGAATTGATGACGGAGAAGAGATTTCATTGGCTCAAAAATATGCTCCTATTCTATATTTTGAAAAGGAGGAGGAGCTATATCCTGTTGCAATTCAATATCATCTTTCTAACTCTAATTTAAATCAAAGCACCGAAGATGGAAATTTGCTGATAGACGCTTCGCCATCCATTCAAGAACTTTCCTTGTATACAGACCCTGACGCAAACTATTATTTGGATAACAGAAAAGGGACAATAAACGATACAGGAATAATTAAGGACTATCAAGAAAAGCTTGCCACACTTGGATATGTAATTTATTGCCATGTTTTGCGTGATGGGAATGAAACAGTCATTCAGTATTGGATGTTTTATGCATTTAATAAGGGACCATTGAATACTCATGAAGGAGATTGGGAAATGGTCCAGATTATTTTAGATTCGTCTAATGAGCCTAGGGAGGCAATGTTCAGCCAGCATATAAGCGGGCAGAGAGCAGAATGGAGCCAGGTGGAAAAAGATGGAGAACATATGAAAGTGTATGTTGCCAGAGGAAGCCATGCAAATTATTTTCGCCCATATCAGGGAATGTTGGGGCTTGCAAGAGATGTTGTCGGTAAAAATGGAAAAGTGTTAACGCCAGAGGACTATATACTGATTGTTCTTGGTGAAAAAGGAGAAGGAAATCATCCTTCTGAGCAGAATTGGATTGATTTTGCCGGTAGATGGGGTGACTTTGGAAGCTATGAAGATGAACTCAGAGGAAAGCGTGGTCCATATGGTCCTGTGTACAGAGAAAATGGAGAGATGTGGCAGAATCCAATTGCATGGGGTTATTCTCTTTACCCGGTAATAAATGAATTTCTTTACTTAGAATGGTTTTTGTATAATTTCGTTACCATCTTTATTGTTCTATCCATAATTAGCTTAGTCATTGCCATCTTTCTAATATATAGAAGATACAAATCAAAGGGGCTTGGTCCACGTCTTTCCAGCCTTCTTTATATTGATGGATTGAATATGAAAAGCATTGGGAATGTTTTGTGTATTGCAGGCGTTATAATCGCTGTCTTATCCCTGTTCTTCCCATGGTATACTGTATTCGGAGATATCCAGATAGGGGAGTATAAAACACCTAGTATGGTGAAATTGGTTGAAATAGATGGATTAAATGGTTTGCAAGTTAATCTTCTTGAATCAAACAGAGGGATTATTCAATTAGTGGCTCTGCCAATACCTTTTTCCATAATTATTGGGATTGGAATACTATTCTTTATGTTGGGTACAGTTGGCATAGAAAAAAGCAGAAAGGCTGGAAGGAGATATATCCTGCGAGGAATAAAATTTTTGATTCCAGTTATTCTTATAATTTTAGTGGTCATGTCATTGGCAGCATTTGCCCTTCAATTTTTTTCCTATATAGAAGTGCCAGAAGATATGGAAGAAATTATGCAAGGAATTTCCTCTTCTCCTCTAGGAAATGAAAAAATGCTCATTCTGCCAGAATATGGAAGTGTTCATTTAAAGTGGGGCATTGGACTTGGCGGCATGCTTCTTTTAATTGCAGGAATTCTTCTTTTAATTGCAGGATTACTCGAAATATTTGCAAATCAGCTATTATTTGAGAGAAAAGAGCATACCATTTAACTGTTTCAATATTCCAATCCCTCAATTGCCTCTATTCCATCATCATAATAGTGCTTAATCTTCTTCATTTCTGTTACTAAATCTGCAATCCTTATAATTTCTTCAGGAGCATTTCTTCCAGTTAAAACCACATGAGTCTTTCCTCTTTCCTCAATTAACTTAACAACCTCTTCAATTGATACAAGCTTTAATGCTACAGCAACATTTATTTCGTCTAATATAAGCATAAAGGGTTTTCTTTTCAACGCCTCTCTTGCATATTCCATTGCCTTCTTTACTTCCTCAAAATCCTTTTCTTCTGGCTCAAAAACAAATTTCTCTCTTCCAAATTGATGAATTTCCAGAATACCTGATTTAATTTCTCCATATTCTCCTTTTTTCAAAAATTGTATAATAACAACTTTTCTTCCATGTCCTATAGCACGTATTGCCATGCCCAGTGAGGCAGTTGTCTTGCCTTTTCCATCTCCAGTAAAAACTATTATTTTTCCTTTCATTTTTTCAAAAATTCTCTGATTTTTTCCATTCCCTCTTTGCTCACTATATTTGCAATTTCTTCAATAGATGTTTTTTTAAGTTCTTCCAAGCTTGCTATTCCAGCCTGCCAAAGTGCCTTTGCATCTTTTTCGCCAACTATTTTGCTGAACTCCTTCATTACTTTATCCCTCTTTCTATAATTCTCTATTGCTTTATGCAATCCTTCTGCTGCCAAATTGCTACAGTGCATTTTTATAGGTGGTAATCCTTCAAGAGCATCTGCAATGTCCTTTTTGCCTATTTCCATAGCCTCCTCTAAACTTTTTCCTTTAGCCAACTCGCTTAGCATTGAAGAAGTTGCTATCGCTGCCGCGCATCCCATTGTCTCCCAGCCAATATCTGCTATTTTTCCGTCTTTCACTTTTATGTAGATATACATTACATCTCCACATACTGGATTACCTACTCTGCCTACGGCATCAGCATCTTCAAGCTTTCCTTTATTACGGGGGTTCAAAAAATGTTCCATCACTTTTTTTGAATACATATTATTCAGCTTGTTTTTCAGTAATTACCTTAATCGCCTTTGGAATTTTTGCCACTTCCCCCATTGCAGTTGCCACTATTTTTTTCACTTTATTCTCATATGCATTATCAATGAGACGTTGTGTAACTACTCCGTCAAAAATAATTGTATGAGGTTTTTCCTTTGCAATTTCTTCTATTAATTTCTCTGTTTCTATTCTCTTCATTTCTTCCCCTTTCTCATTCAGAAAAACTGCAAGATGTTTTCCTTTTATTTCCTCAAAAATATTCTCATGCTCTCCAAGTTTGCTTATCTTTTTCTTCTCTTCCTTTTCTTTCTTCTCCTCTTTTTTCTTGAGCCCCATACTTTCCTTATACTGCTCTGCTGGCACCTTATTCTTTAAGGATTTCATTATAAGCTTGTAGGGAAGTTCTTCCACTTCTCTGGTTGGAGGTGCTCTTGCAACAAAATCAATGTCTGCAACTTGTAACAATTCACGCAGCACTAGTTCTCCCCCTCTGTCTCCATCTACAAAGGCAGTGGCAATCTTTTCATTACACAAGTCAATGATAGTCTGTGATATGCTCGTGCCCTCAACTGCAATTGCGTTCTTTATTCCATGTTTCAGCAAATTTATTACATCATTCCTTCCTTCAACAACAATTATTGCATCGCTCTTATCAATATTTGGACCAGCAGGCAGGCGATCCGGCCCATAGTAAATAATTTCCTCCACCTGCACAGATTGCCTTATTTCCTCCACCAAATCTGGCATTTCTTCCCTGCTCTGTTTAATCATTTCTGTTAAAATTTCCTTTGCTCTCTCTACAACTCTTTTTCTCCTTGCAACTCTAATATCTTCCACCTTCTCCACCTTTAATTCCGCTTTACATGGTCCTATTCTATCAACGCTTTCAATTCCTGCAGCTATTAGAGCTGTCTCTACTTTCTCAAGAGCTGAAGTAAGCGTAAGCTCCCCTTCGCTTTTCCCCTGATTGTGCTTTATCTCCACCTCTATTCTTCCTATTCTTGTGGATTTTTGCAAATCTCTAAGGTCAAGCTCTTCACCTATAAGTCCTTCAGTTTGTCCAAAAATTGCTCCAATCACATCTGATTTATCTACAGTCCCATCTACCTTTATTTTCGCCTTAATCAAATATTTTGCTGCTGATGGATCTAATGACAATGATATCACCTCTTAGGATATATACCAATGCATTAATGCCAACTATTATTAAAAGCTTGCGTTGGAGATATGGTGTTGTTAACTTAAGCATTGCAGCACCTCCTGCAATGCTAAAATAAAACGTTCATACTCATTATCTATCTTTATGTTCCTCTGATAAAACACAGGAGAATTGTTGGATAAACTCTGATGACTCCGTATCCAGT
>CAZNGK010000053.1:0-6596 GCA_964572575.1 uncultured Thermoplasmatales archaeon
ATGTTTATCACCTTTCCTGAACAAAATCTTCAATTCAGAAATGAGCATTTTGTAATTTAAGATAAGATGAATGGTAGCCAATGCCATTATCAAAAAACCAACAGCAGTATGAAGCGTTGCAGCTCTTCCTTTTGGAGATAAAAAGAGTTTTATGCCTGTTATCGAGGCTATCAAAAACATTATGCCAAGTAAGATAGAAACTATACCTCTTATCTTACCCACCAATCGCTTTTTATTCTTCATATGCTATCACCCTTTTGTACTCAGCGATTTGCAGTATACGTTATTGTACATACGATGCACATAAGAAACACCATAATATTATAGTAATAAACTGTAATATTATAGTAATATATAATATTTTCGCTCTTCTATTGTCTATTTATACAAGTTGTGCACTATCCACCTTTTATTTGTGATACTTGACTATTCTATTTTGTAGATAATTGCATACACTATTCCCAGTATAAGCCATCTAATAAGACTACTTATTGAAAGAAAAACCCAATTGAATTCTGGCCATATAGTAGTGTGGAGATGCAAAGCTACAGTTTGCGGTAATATGCCAAGCAACCATAGCAAAAAGCCATAGCTAACTCCCTTGCTCAATCCTACTCCAGGTATTCCTTTATAAAGCAATGCATATCCAAAAGCCCAGAGGATGCATATTGAGAAGCTGGACACAGTCATAATTGCTATATGGGCAACAGTGTTTGGTATCCAGAAATCGGTTCCAGTTATTTTTTCTAGATAAGGCATAATGACGCCTGAACAGACTAAAATAGAGTATATTGTGTTTACAATGCCACCAGCTAAGCCTGCCACTATAACTCTTTTTATCTTTATTTTACCAACTGCCTCCTCCATCTCACTCGCCTCATTTTGTAATCATGTTTCAACTTTTAAATATTTTGAAAGTGAGCGTATGAAATAAAGAGTATATGAAATAGGTAAATTGCTGAAATCGGTGTAATTAATCTGCGAAAAAAAGATTATTCACTAGGAAAAAGCTATGCGCATATTATGCAAAACCTTTCATACCAGTTGCACAACCCTCACATACTGAAATAATCTTTCCTTCTCTCTCCATCTTTACTATCTTCTCCTCAGAATATTCTTTCCCACAAATTTCACATTTTATCATGTAATAATCATGAGCTATTTTTATATAAAGGTTTTTTAAGAAAAGTTAGTTAAAACATTACATCCTAAATAATAAGTTTTCTTTTAACTTAACGACGTTAAGCCAGCATTTGGATAAATATTTCATAACCTTCCTTTCTCTACCTTTTATCCTTTCTCACTATCTCATCTACTACCATTGCCATTCTTTTTGTTGCCAGAATATCATGACACCTTATTATGTCTGCACCATTTGCTACGGCAATAGCTTCTGCCCCTAAGCTCCCTTCAAGCCTTTCTTCTACGCCTGCCTGCAAAATGTTTCCAATGAATGTTTTTCTCGAAATGCCAACTAAGATGGGCTTTCCTAAGCTTTTGAGCTCATAAAGACGGAATATTATTTCGCAATTGTCCTCAATATCTTTGCCAGTTCTCTTTCCAAATCCTATGCCAGGATCAATGATTATTTTACTTTCGTCTATTCCCTTAGACACCGCAAATTCAATTCTTTCCTTTAAAAAATAAAAAATTTCTTCAACGACATCATCATAATATGGCTTAACCTGCATATTTTTTGGTGTGCCTTTCATATGCATTATGCATACTGGCACATCATATTCTTTTACAACTTCTGTCATTCCTTCATTACGGAGAGCAAAAATATCATTAATCATATCTGCTCCCTTCTCTATCGCTTTTTCTGCTACTTTTGGCTTATATGTATCGATTGAAATTGGAATTTTTATCTCGCTTTTAATCTCTTCAATTACAGGGAGCACTCGTCTCATTTCTTCTTCTTCATCAACTGGTTCTGAAAATGGACGTGTTGATTCACCGCCTACATCAATTATATCTGCTCTCTCCTTCTCCATTTGCTTTGCTCTCTCCACTGCCTTTTCAAATTCAAAATATTTTCCTCCATCGAAATAGGAATCGGGGGTTACATTTAGAATGCCCATTATGTAAGTTCTTTTCCCAAACTCAAAATTTTTATTTCCTATTTTTATTTCCGGCATTTTTTCCAGATTGTTTATTATTTGAATTATTTCTTCTCCAATATTTTTAAGCCTGCTATACTGCTTCTTCAGCTTCTCAGCCAATTTTCTAATTTGCTTTTTGCTTCCTATCAGCAATACATCTGCCTCTTCTGCATATGGTGGCAATGCCTTGGCAGAGATGGCAACATCTCCTCCTAAAGCAAGCATTTCCTGCTTCAAAATTATTGCATCCTGCGGGCTAACGCTTTTCAACTTTATATTTGAATGAAAAAGTTTTGGCAGCATTATTTCTATTGCATCCTCATGTACACCTATTTTGCGCAACTCCTTCCTTCCTTCTTCTTCGCTTCTTATTACTCTAAACATTTCATCACATTGTTTTTGGAAGCACACTTCCATGAAGTGTGACATTTGAAAGAATGAAAGTTAAAGGAGGAACTATGGCTAGCAGGGCAATGAAAGGATTTACTGGAATTAGCATAAAGGGAACAAGGGAGAAGTTTATATAGTAATGTAACCCAATATATTTCCTTGCTTCATTCCTTACAAATTTTTTCATTGATAGAAGGCGGTGGCTTATATAGAGCATTAAAATGCTTAAAATTGCAAGAAATGCAATCAAAATAAATTTTCCTTTAAAAGGCGTGAAAGCATAAAATGGGTAAAAAAGGAAGAAAAGGTATATTGCCTGCAATAAATATGCCAGAATTTTAAATGATAATGGGATAAAAAGCTCACCATCCTGCACTCTTACTCCCAAGCTTATTGCCAGAGTTTTTGCCTTTGCCTTATAATCATGCTCTGCATCTTTCAGTCCACCTGCAATAAATTGCATGAACAACACCTGCAATGTGCCCAAGATAGCTATAATTTTTGCTAAACTACTCAGTTTAAGGCTTACAGTCATTGCTCCATATATTATAAGTAAAAAGATGCCCCCTGCAACAAAAATGTCCATCGCTGGCTTTTTTTTGCTTATAAAATCATAGATGGTAATAGAAATTGCAGATAAAGCAAGTATTGCAAGAGTTATAAAATTTGTGTAGATAAATGCGACGTATGTGGCGAGAAGAAATGAAATTATGAGCATTGCAATGGTGAAGATCCATGCATTTTTTAAACTAATTTTTCCACTCACCAATGGGCGTGCTTCAAGCTCTGCAGAAAGCTTATCTATTTTGTAGTCGACAATGTCATTTAAAGCAAATCCATAGCAATGTCCAAAAAAACCCACAAGGAAGAAAAGGAAGAGATGAAATAGGTTACTTTCACCGTTGCTTAACGCCCCAAGCACGGGGGCAATGGCAGTCAATCCTGCATTAAAAGAGCGAGACAGCTTGAGATACTCTCTTATCACATTTGTATATAAAAATTTCATATTTTATTCTATCTGATGACTATTTTATCTGGCTACGAATTTTCCATTTCCGATTTTCATTACGTATCTTCACCATACATTATCGCCATCCCAAACAAAAATAAATATGGCATTCCTTTTCCTTTATGGAACAAAAAATCCTTGACAGGCTCTATGAGATTGTCGATGGCAATAGAATTTTCACAAATCAAGCAGATTTATATGCTTATGGCTTCGACGCTTCCATTCATCATGCAACACCTGACGTAGTAGTTAAACCAATAAATAGCGAAGAAGTAGAAAAAATTGTTTTGCTGGCAAATGAATACAGCGTGCCTATAATCGCCAGGGGAGCAGGCACAGCTCTCTGCGGGCAAGCTGTGCCCATTCACGGCGGAATACTTTTGGACATGACTGGAATGGATAAAATAAAAGAGATACATGTGGAAGATTTGTATTGTGTAGTTGAGCCTGGCGTTATATATGCAAAGCTTAACGATGCCTTAGATGAATATGGTTTTTTCTTCCCTCCAACGCCTGGAAGTGGCGATGTTTGCACTATTGGCGGAATGATTGCAGTCAATGCTTCTGGAATGAGGGCAATAAAATATGGAGCTACACGCGACTATGTTTTGGGCTTAGAAATTGTTTTTCCTTATGGTAGAGTGAAATTTGGAAGTAAAACAATAAAAAATTCTGCTGGCTATCAGGTTGAGCGCCTTATTGTTGGCTCTGAAGGCACTCTTGGTATAATAACAGAAGCTGTATTGAGAATTTCTCCTCTGCCTGAAAAGAGGGCTGTTGCCTTAGCTTCTTTCAATGATGTTGTTGAAGCAGGAAGAGGAGTTGCTGCCATAATAGCAAGTGGCTTACTTCCTTCTGCTTTGGAAATTATGGATAGAGTATGCATTGAGGCGGTAAAGAAGGCAATGGGCATTGACTTGCCAGATGCAGAGGCTTTATTACTTATTGAAGTAGATGGAAAGGCAGAAGAAGTTAGAGAAAGCATAGAAAAAGTGGCTAAAATTTTGCAGGGGAGAGCGAGCGAAATAGAATTTACAGATGATGAAGAAAGAATGCTTGAATTATGGAAAGGTAGAAAAGGCGTTTTGCCTTCTTTATCCAGATACGGCGAAGACAGGGTTTCTGTAAGCCTTGCTGATGATATGAGCGTTCCAATTTCGAAGATACCTTATGCAATAAAAGAATTTCAGAGCATAGCCAAAAAGTATGGCATTATAGTTGGCACATATGGGCATGCGGGAGATGGAAATTTGCATACAAAAGTGTTAATTAATCCAAAGGACGAAGAAAACTGGAAGAAGGCAGAGAAAGCTGTAGATGAGATTTATAATGTTGTTCAAAAGCTTGGAGGCATAGCAAGCGGAGAACATGGCATTGGCATAACAAAGGCGCCATGGATTAATGGAGATATAGCGACGATGGAAAAAATAAAGAAAGCAATTGATCCAAAAAATATAATGAATCCAGGCAAAATGAATCAATGGAAAAAAGGCATTATAGCTTATTTGAGATATAGGTGATTACCATGCTGGAGAAATATCATGATGAGATGTTAAGTTGCACTGCCTGTGGATTCTGCAAAAAATCATATTACGCTTACGATTTTTGCCAAAAAGAAAGTGATTATCCAAAAGGAAAAGTAATGATTTCCTATGGCTTGTTTTCTGGAGAGCTAAAAGAAGATATAGAGGTTGTGAAAACTCTGCAGAAATGCACCCTTTGCAGGAGATGTGAAAAAGATTGTCCTTCATTAATAAAAATAGCAGATATAATTAAAGCTGCACGCCATGATTTGAACTATCTTCTTCCAGAGCATGAAAAATTGCTGAACAATTTTAATAAAAAGGGCAATATTTTTGCAGAAGAAAATTTCAAAAAAGAAGGAGGTGATATAGCTTTTTTCATGGGTTGCCTTGTAAATAAGGAGATGAAAGATGTTGTTGTTTCTCTTTTTGATAAGCTTGGCATAGATGTTACAATAATAGGGGGGTGTTGTGGATATCCTTTAGAAAAAATTGGAAGGAATGTTGAAATAAAAATTAAGCTTGAGGGAATAGATAAACTTATATTTTCATGCCCAAATGGAATACTTGCTTTTAAAGAATTTAAGCCAATACACATAAGCCAATTAATACACATAAGCCAATTCATTCAGAATATAGATTTTCAAATAAATTTCCAAAAAAGTAATAAAAATTACATATATCATGACCCATCTTTTTTAGGAAGATATCTTGGCATATATGACGAGCCAAGAGAAATAATAAAAAGAATTGGCAAACTCATTGAATTTAAGGAAAATAAGGATATGGCAAGGCAGTGTGGTGGTGAGATAGAATTTAAGACTGCTTTTCCAGAGGAAGCAAAGGAAATGGCAGAATATTTGATAAAAGAAGCAAAGAAAAAGAATGCTACCATAGTTACAGCCTCCCCCCACTGCTACAGTCACCTAAAAGAATATGGAGATGTTGTGGATATATTACAACTCATTGAAGAGAACATAAAATAAAAGAGGATAAAATAGCGAAAGATACAGGTTTTTTAAATCGATTATTCACTTAACTTTCTTCAATTCTTCCAATCTCTTCTCTATATAATTTCGAGTTTTTATAATGAATTTATCTGCCTTTTTTAGATAAATTTGAAAATCCTCATCTGGAAAAGTTCTATCATAAAAATTTTTATGTAAATCATGAAGAAATAAAAATAATTCATAATACTCTTCATCATTCATTTCTTGAGAATACTTCTTTACAAATTGAAAGAATTCGCCATGTTGTGTTATCGTTTTTCCATACAAGATTGCCAATGCTTTAATCAACTGTGAAATTGTTCCCCACAATAACTCAGATGCTTTCCTATACTCTCTCTCATGATAGGCATGTATCATATTATTATAGTATTGATCCGCCATATGAGAATAGTCTAAAAATATTTTTTTAACCTCTTTCAAATCCAATAATCCTTCCATTTCGACCATTTATCCTCACTTTCCTTATATCTTTAAATGCGATTCCTACATCTACTGTAACAATCCAATTATTGCGGTAATGCCTTGCATCAATTAATCGTGCAAAAGGATATCCAGATTTTCT
>CAZNGK010000053.1:6696-9026 GCA_964572575.1 uncultured Thermoplasmatales archaeon
TTCACTCCATATCCACTCTCTTTCATCCATCCACAAACATACATTTTAATATTCCATTTTTATTTTGCATTCATGGCATTGATACCAACTAAGGTATTTCTTACAAAAGGCGTTGGGAGACATAGAGACAAACTTCAATCATTTGAGCTTGCTTTGAGAAGCGCAGGAATAGAGCATTGCAATTTGGTCAGTGTATCGAGCATAATTCCTCCAAATTGTGAAATTATTTCTGCTGAGGAGGGAATAAAACTGATTAAGCCAGGACAGATTACATTCGTCGTTCTCTCACAAAATTCTACAAATGAGCCGAATCGCTTAATTGCTGCTTCTATTGGCATAGCTCTGCCAAAGGATAGAAATCTTTACGGCTATCTTTCTGAATACCACAGCTATGGCGAATCTGCAAAAAAAGCTGGAGATTATGCTGAAGATTTGGCAGCTACCATGCTTGCCACTACACTTGGCATAGAATTTGACCCTGATAAAGCATGGGATGAGAAAAAGCAGGTTTTCAGGATGAGTGGAAAGATTGTGAGGACAAGAAGCGTAACCCAGACTGCAAGAGGGGATTTAAATGGACTGTGGACAACTGTTGTGGCCGCAGCTGTGTTTATAGTTGAGTAGAATTAGGGAGTAAAATGAAGAGGATATATCCCTGCTTTACACCATATGGGCAGGCTTTCAATTCTGCCCGCTTAAATGAGGCTTGCAGAATTTATGAAAAAATGATTGAGGATGATACTGTAATTTGCTTTACCGTTGCTGGCGCCCTTACGCCTGCTGGAGTTGGTGGAGCTATAATCGAACTCATGAAAAGGGGGCTGGTTGATTTTATTATTTCAACTGGGGCAAATTTGTATCATGATATTCATTTTGCGCTCGATTTGCCAGTCTATAAAGGAAGTCATAGTGTGGATGATAGAGAGCTTGCAAAGGAAGGCATAGTGAGAATATATGACATCTTTCTTCCATATGAAACACTTTTTAAGACAGATGAATATCTGCAGAATTGTTTGGATATTGAAGGCAAATTCTCGACAGCTGAAATTCATTATCATATTGGAAAGAAATTATTAAAGGAAAAAAAGCCTGCACACTCAATTCTTGCAATGGCAGCAAAGTATAATATTCCAATATATTGTCCTTCACCAGGTGATTCTTCCATTGGTATGAATATTGCATATTTAAAAGCAAAAGGGAAAAATATAAGCGTTGATGTCGAAAAAGATGTTTTAGAAACAGCATCATTTATTCATTTCAGCAAAAAAAGCGGTGCAGTCATTTTAGGAGGAGGAGCCCCAAAGAACTTTTTTATGCAAACACAACCAATGCTTAGCCAAATTTTGAAATTAAAAGCGAAGGGGCACGATTACTTCATTCAGATAACAAGCGATGCCCCTCATTATGGTGGACTTTCTGGAGCAACACCCCATGAAGCAATTTCGTGGAAGAAGATAGATGCAGAATCAAAAACTCATGTCACTATATATGGCGATTGCACAATAGTTGCCCCTCTTCTCTTTGAAAAGGTAAAGAACATGAAAAGGAAACATAAAGAGCTATACAAGAAAAGAGAAGAATTTTTAAAAAATTTGATAGATGAGATTAATTTATGAGTAATGGACGGATGAAAATTCTTTCATACCTCTGTAACCAGCACCTCCCCAGGACAACCATCATAAATTTGGGGATGTGATAGATTTGGGCAACCATGATTTTCTTCATATTCTGTGGTTTTTGGCGCAGCATAGTTAAATGCTTCTTCAGCAGAAACCCAGCCATCATGATTTGAATCAGCATGTCCATTAAATCCTTCTACCAGAAAATACGTAAAAACACCATTTCGTATGGGGTCATATTGCCAGCAGTATTCATTGCTTTTTGCGGACATGAGTACGATTCTTCCAGGTTGTGCAAGACTATTCCTCATACTACCACTAAAACAGCTATCAAATATTAACACCATATTTTTTGACCCAAGCCTATCTAAATCTTCATCCAAACGAGATGCATAAAATAAATTCCATGGGTAGGTTATCATTGCTCCTCCTTTATACCCGTGTCCACTAAAGTAAAATAATACTATATCATCTCCATCCTCTTTTGAATCCATCCATCTGATGGCAGATTCAATATTACTCTTCCGAGCTTCATCATTTAAAAGCATCATTATATGATCAGACTCCCAACCATGGTTAATGAGTAAATTTTTCATATCTTGGGCATCATCAACAGACCAAGGCAAATCACTACTACCAGACCCTTCATAGTCGTTAATCCCAACTATTACTGCCCATCTCTCAACAACACCATCTGGTTCTTCACCAATC
>CAZNGK010000054.1:0-8982 GCA_964572575.1 uncultured Thermoplasmatales archaeon
GATGAAGGGATTGTATAAGAAAAAAGAGGAAAAGGAGGAGATAAAAGAGGTTGACATAAGAGGATGGATAATAAAACTTGAACAAAATATTGAAAGTTTAGATAAACGACTCGATGCAGTTGAAAGAAGATTATCCGGTGAGGATATAGACCTATGGAAAATAAAAGAAGAAACAAAAATACAGAAAGAGAGAAGACCTTTTATTTTCTCTGAAGAAAAAGCAGATATTGATTATAAAAAATTAGAAGAGATTGAAAAAAGGATAAAGAACTTAGAGAGAAAAGGAGCTACAGTGAGGGTTGGTAAAATAGAGATACCTATTGAAATAACCGGATTAGTTGGAGGATTGCTTTTGCTTGTAACCTCAATTCTTATGTTTGCTGGATATAAAAATATGGTTTCATCTCCTTCCTTTATATCTGCATTAGGAATAATTCTCCTATCTGTAACTATCCTCAAAACATACATAATCAATTTAAGAAAATGATGGATAACAGGGGAGTTGCGGAGCTTCCGTTACAGTATCTAATAATCATAATTATAGCCTGTGCTATAATCTCTGCTATTTTTTACAGTGGCTATAATATGTGGAAAGATGTGCAGATTAAAGATGCTATAAGAGAAGTTAAAAAAATCATAGATGAAGCAGAATTAATGTATGTACAGGCTGATGAAGGCACAATAAGATGGATGAAAATATCTCTTCCGTCATCAGTTGGTAGAGTTGTTTTTGGCTCAGACAATAAAATTCAATCAAATTGCATAGAGATTTATATGAAATGGGGTGAGAAAAAAGTGATGTATTCAGAAGCAAAATTCAGAGGAGAGAATGGAGATTTTGCAATTATTTATCCAGATGACAATTTGGTAAAACTAAAGCTGGAAATGATAGGGGAGAAATATGTGGAAATTTGTGCGGGATAGGAAAGGAGATATATCGTGGCTTTTGAGCCAAATTAGCCTATTAATAGCTTCTTCCTTTTTACTTTTATCAATTGCAGGGATGACATTTTATAACGACTGGGTAAAAGAAGCAGAAATAAGAAATATTGCCTCCGATTTTGCTTCCAAATTATATGCAGTGGATTTAATGCAATTTCCGGGAAATATAAGTTATTACCCTCCAGAAAAATCCTATGAAATATTTTTTTCCTCAGAATATGTTATTGTTATAAGGCATGATGGAATACTAAAAAAGAATATAGAGGTTCATAAGGAATTACTTATAAATCCATGGATTCGTCTTGCGACATGGGAATGGAAAAATGGAGATGAATTAATAGAATTCTTGGATAAGGAAGAATATAAAAGATATGGATATGATGATGCAGAAGAATATATCAAAACAAATTTTTCAGATACAAAAAGATTTTTTTCATTACACCCTTTTAAGGTAAATAATTTTCCAATTGTTATCGAGAAAATTGTCATACCTGAAAAATATGGTGGAGGGGAATATGTGCTTATTTATGAAAGATGAAAGGGCTTCTGAAGAATTTACATCGCTTCCAGCTTTGGCAATAGTAATGATAGGTTTTACACTATTTTTTATGATAGTAGTGGGAGTTTATAATTCATATAAAGAAAGTGTGGAAAGCATTGAATATTATTCAGATGCAAACTATTTGCTTGAAAAATTAACATCTGCAGATAGCCCTATAATAAAGAATGGTTGCATAGATTTTCAGAAATTAGACCATGCATATGAAGAGATAGTAGAGAAATACAGATTTAGAAATGAATTTATGTTGAAAATATCAACTTTTGATGGGAAAAACTTAACCATTGGAAAAAATGGAAAGGAAGGAGTTTCCGCTTCAAAAATAATGCCTGCCATAATAAACGATGTTGAGGTAATACCTATCAGGATAACGGTGATTTTATGGATTTGAGAATTATAAGAGATAAGAGAGGAATATCCATATTGCAGGACGCCATTATCTTCTGTTTGACGGTTTCAATAGCCGCCGCCGTGCTCGCACCAGTTTTTGTAAACAATTTATCTCTGGAAGTTTATAAGGAAAAAGAAATGGAAGAAAAAGCAAACGAAATATTGTATACGTTGTTGGCTTGTAGAGTAAATGAATTTGAGTATTCTCTCGATGAATATTTTGTTAAATTTATTGGAATTGAAGAAGATAATATTGTTGCATCTTTTCTGAGAAATTTTTTCAGAAAAAACTCGCTCCATTTGACCTATGGTGAGTTAATTACAGCTTGTGTGGCAAGCCAGTTTAAATATGAGAATTTTCAAGGGAATATTTTAACAATAGGATTTACTAACGAATTAAAAAAGGAAATTAAAAAATTCCTGGATGAATTGTTGCAAGATTATAATTACAATTTCACAGTGATATGGCGACCAATTACATTCATACCTTTTGGAGGGGGCATAATTATTGGAGATCCTTTGCCAAATGAAAATGTTTATACTGCAAAAACAGCAATTACTCTTCCTCCTTCTTTTATAACTTCCCTTGGATTGGATATAGAGAAATTAAAAGTAGATCTGGAAGGAAAATTATATTCTTCAAATGCATCTGAGGAAATAGCAGATTATATCATAGGCATTGCAGATATAATGATAGAAAGAATGCTCGATTATATAGCTGTAGATAATGAGGAATTAGTTGAGAAATATATTGGAATTTTTGATGAGGCAACAGATGGAATGATAAAAGGAAAAATTAACGAAATCATTCCAAGTCTAACTGATATTGAAATAAAAATTGATGAATTTGCTGTTAATATAAAACCGGAGATTGAAAAAAATATTGAGGAAATGGAAAAAAACGACATGGTGAAGCTGATTATGAAACAATTTAACTTTTGCACTGCAGAGGTAACTCTTTCCATATGGAGGTAATAAAATGGATGAGAGAGGGAGAATACCGTTTGCAGTGCTGGGCTTGCTACTAATTTTAGGAAGCATAATTACCTCTGGAATTATAACCAGCTTGCAGAAAGAATATTCCAGAATTTCTATTACCTCTCTAGAAGGAGAAACTTTGAAATATTTTATAAAACAAACAGAAATTGATTTGGCGAGAATTCTCTCCTACAGCTGCTTGGAAGCGCTAGACCATGTAGGAAAAAATCCTGTTATAGAAACTGATTTCCTCGCATTTCCTTTAGCTAAAAAATATAATGGAGAAGGTGAAAACGTTGCAGATAAAGATGGAAATGGAAAAATAGAAGGATTCAATGAATATATTCAATTTAATAAAAATATAGCCAGAGAAATTGCAAGAATAAATTTTAATAGATATATAGAATCATTTTTTAGAAATGATAAATACAATAATGGAGAGTTTGCAATAAATGCAGATTATATAAATTCATGGAATGAAATAAAATTTTTTGATGTTAAAATGGCTATTGGAGATAAAAAGCCCTTTTTTCTACCAGATAAGGAATATACGGTATACTGGAAGGCAGTAATAAACGATTATGAGATAGAGATAAAAAATTTAACAAGCGGAGAGAGCATAAGGAAAAACATATGTATAGAAACAATCATACCTTCCCGCCTTCCTCTATTAATGGAGCTTACAAATGAATTTGAAAATAAAATAAATGGTTTTCTCACTCCTCTAAATGGTTTTGTTAGCTTAGTTGGATTTTTATATGGTGAAGGAAGAGCATTATTACAATGGACAGGAAGATATGATTTAATTAAAGATGTTGTTATGAATCAATGGATTCAATTTCTCACAAATCTCGGTTTACTTGTTACAGAGTTTACAGTGTTTAACAGCATTGATGCTTCAGCTCTTTCTGGATTAATACTAAATATTGGAGATTCCATAGGTAAGGGAAAGTGTAAGGAAATAGATGTTGAAAAAAATTTAATGAATACACCCAGCGATTTTTCATTGACAGATGTAATGGATATATTTTCTCTAATGAAGTTAAACGAAGAAGATATGAAAAAAGTAACAGATATAAAAAATAGAGAGGGATTAACAGAAAGCACCCTTATAAAAACAGCATATGATATTCTATGTAATAAAACATATTTGACAATAGTAGAGGCAAAAACAGGTCAGGAAATCTACAGAGTTGAAAAAGAAGAAGATTTAAAAAATGCATTTGATGAAATTGATGGAAGAGAAACAGGTATAAGGTTTACTGGTTCATCACAATTAAGCAATCTTATTATAGAAGAAATTGATAAAAAAATAAAGGAAGTATATAATTCGCCATTTATTTTGGAGGCAGAAGTAAAAAATTTGAAAGAAAAGAAAGAAGGGATAAAAACTGGAAAGCTTATAGATGAAGGAGAATGGGAAAAAATAGAATG
Source organism: uncultured Thermoplasmatales archaeon (assembly GCA_964572575.1). Lineage (GTDB taxonomy): Archaea > Thermoplasmatota > E2 > UBA202 > JdFR-43 > VBQI01. The sequence continues at coordinate 4,304 of CAZNGK010000054.1, forward strand.
TAAAGAACCTATAAATAAGCTAGAAGATGGCGATATGCCATCTATTCCATACTATGAAGAATGGAATATTTCATGGAGAAAAATAGAAATTTATGAGGATAATGGACAAATTCATGAAGTTTCATATACTATGACATGCATTTTGAATTTTTCTATTACTGTCCCATATCAACATAATATAAAAAATGTTTTTAATGAGGTCGAAGTCATGCTGGATAATGAGATGCATACAGATGATAATTTACAAATACTTCGAAAATATGTATGTTCTGATTTTATAAAATTCAGAAATGAACTGGTTGAAAAGAATGCACCTGTAACAGAATCAACACAAAAAATTGTTTATGAAAAGATTACAGAAGAAGATAAAAGTAAAATTTCATGGATTCAGACAGAAGTGGAAAAGTTTCTTAGAAAAATAATAGAAAAGATAAGAAATGATAGAGAATATTATGAAAAGAAAAGAGAAGATGTTTCTTCTCTTACTACTTTTAATGGAAAAAATCTCATGTCGATTGAAGATATAGATAAAGAAAGAGAAAATTTGCTTTTAAAATTCATGGAAAGAAAAAATGAATATATAGCAAAATATATGGAGAACGGATTGTTTAAAAGCGCCGGAGCGAAAGTAATATACCTTATGGAAAAATGGTTTTTAGATAAGATAGAAAGCTCTCTAAAGGATATCACGGAAGATGCAAAAAGCAAAATAAATGAAAAACTAAGTGATGAAGGATTTAGTTACAATGACTTTGAGGAACTACAGCATGATTATGGCGATATCTTAAATATTGGATCAATACATCTTGGTTTACCAATTGAATTGAGGAAGGAATGGAGAGAGAATATTACCATAAGCATAAATAGCAATCCATCCTATTTTTGCACAGATAATGATAACCTTGAGATAAAGAGTGTTTGTATGTTTGGATCAGGATTTCCGCTCCTCCTTACACCCCTTACCCCTTGGATAGTAACCATTAATCTATGGACAATTTCGGTAAAAGGAAGCTGGAAAAAATTTGTAATTACTGATACAGAAAATGCAGCTATTTATACACCCTTAGTAGGATACAGAGAACAGCAGTATGTAAGAGAAAGCAGAAAAATAACAGACCCATTAAATAATGTGGATATAGGATTCTGTAAGCCAATTAGTTTTCATTTTGATACTTTCATATTTGTATTTACTTTTCCGAGATTACCAATAGGTGATTTGGAGTCTCCAATAGAGGAATAAAATGAAGGAGGAGGGAATGTTTATTCCTGTAAGGATCCTTATAAGTTTTGTAATAGCCTTTGTTATAGCAGGTATTTTTTATATGGGATGGAAAGAAGTTAATAAAAATATGGCAGAGAATGATATTAAGAAACAACTCAGCGAATTGATAGCAAAATTAGAAGTAATGTATGCAAGTGGAGACGCCCGTAAAATTTACAATCCTCATGACATCTCTGGAGAGAAAAGAGAAATAATATTAAAACTGCCTACAAGTATAGAGTATGCTGCCTTCGGAGTTGATCCTGATACTGACGAGAAACTAACAGCAGATGGAGCATGCATATTTTACAAAATAAAAGGAGGGAGCAAACATTCTATCTGGCTCAATGAAATTAAGTTTCGAAAAGGGAAGAACAAAAATGTAAATGGAGGAATAGAAATGTTGAATGAAGGCATTGTACTGAAAAGTTCTGGAAAATATAAAATAACTTGTGAACTAATTGAAGATATATATGGAGAGAAGTATATTTTGATATATTAACATGTTTCAATATCTGCACCATTTTCTGCACCATTTCAGCATCTATCCAATACCCATGGTAATTCTATTCAAAATACTACCTTATCTCTTGCTTTTCATTCCTGCTACCCCGCCTCCAATATTCAATCCTTACAAAATAAAAAATGTTATATAGAAATAGCATTTATAATCCCCAAATGGAGGAAAGATTACTTGGTTTGTACCAACTTTCCTCACAGTTGGTACTTGCTAATTCCTGTCAAGAATTGTATCACATTTTCTCTTCTGCATTAAAGAAAGTATTAAAATTTGATACATTTGCCCTATTGATAAAGCAGGATGAAGAACTTAAAATTGTTGAGAAAGTAGGTATATATGAACCACCCTTCCCTTTGAAGCTTAATGGTGAAAAAGGTATAACAGTTGCATGTGCAAAAGAGAGAAAAACAATATATGTGCCGGATGTTTCAAAAGATGAGCGTTATGTGGAGGCGTCTCCAAGAATAAAAAGTGAAATAGCTGTTCCGATTCTTTATAGGAATGAATTAATTGGAGTAATAGATGTGGAAAAAGCGGAATTAAATGGTTTTAATGAAGAAGATAAAAGATTGCTTGAAATTTTTGCAAATATGCTTTCTGCTGCATTTAAAAATGTTGAATTCAAAAAAAGATTGGAAGATTCTGAAAGAAAGTATAGGAGCATATTTGAAAATGCAGTTGAAGGAATATACAGACTCGATAAAAATGGAAAGATAATTGAGGCAAATAAAGCACTGGAAGAATTTTTTGGTTACACTGAAGAAGAGTTAAAAAAAATGGATTTGAAACAACTTTATAAAAATCCAGAAGAAAGAAAACATTTTTTTGATAGATTAAAAAAAGATGGTTTTTTAAAAAATTATGAAGTGGAATATATAAGAAAAGATGGAAAGACAGTCATTGGAAATGAATATGCAGTGCTTGTAAGGGAGGCAATGGAAGAATACATAGATGGCATAATTCACGATATAACAGAGCTAAAGAAGGCACAGCAAGAAGCAGAATTTTATCATACCTTACTTCGTCATGATGTAGCAAATAAGTTACAACTGATAATAGGATACCTTGCAATGCTATTGGAGGAAGAAATGGATAAGGAGCATGCTGAACTTGCTGAACTTGCAATGAAAGCTGCCCTGACGGCGAGCAAAATAATAGATAATGTCAGAAAATTACAAATCTTAAAAAAAGATGTAGAAAAAAAGAAAATAGATGTAGATGCCATGATGCATCGCATAATTGAGGAATATAGCAAAGATGCAAAAGAAAAAGGTATTGAAATGAAATATGAAGATTTTGGAAAATATATTATGGCAAATGAATTTTTAAGAGAAGTGTTATCAAACATTGTATGGAATGCAATAATTCATTCAAAAGCTGATAAAATAAAAATTAGTGTAAAAGAAGAGAAAAATGGAGTAAAAATATTTATTGAAGATAATGGTGTTGGTATTAGTGATGAAATGAAGAGAGAGATATTTAAAATGGGAACAAAGGGTAAGGAAAGCAAAGGAAGTGGCCTCGGCTTATACTTGGTGAAAAAGTTAGTGGAAGGTATGGGAGGAAAGATAGAAGTGAAAGATGGCGCGCATGATGGCGAAAAAAAGGGAACAGTTTTTGAAATTTATCTCCCACAATGATTTTTAACTGCCACACTCACATAGGCGATGCCTTCATTTCTCTCCCAAAAGGGAAATGGAGTATAGAGGATCTTTTTGCGCCTCCACATGGCTATAAGCACAAGATGCTTGCAAAAACTGAGAGAAAAATAATAGTAAATGGAATGAGGAAGGCTATAAACGTAATGGAATCTTGTGGTACAGACGTATTTATCGATTTTCGTGAAGGTGGCATTGAAGGCGTGAAAATGCTCAGAGAAGCATTGATTGGGAAAAATATTTTATCTATTATTTTGGCTCGTCCAAGGGAACTTAAATATAATGAAAAAGAGATAGATGAGATTTTATCTATTGCAGATGGGATCGGAGTAAGTAGCATATATGATTGGAAGGAAGAACATCTTCAAATGCTCGCACAACATACCCATGAAAGAAAGAAGATATTTGCAATTCATGCAAGCGAGGCAAGGAGAGAGGATATTGGAAAAATTGTTGATTTGAAACCCAAGTTTGTTGTCCACATGTGTAAAGCAGAGGAGGAGGACATAAGCATGGTGGCACAGAAAGGAATAGGCATTGTTATTTGTCCTAGAGCAAATGCTTTTTTCAATTTAAAACCCCCTATGGAACTCTTTATTGACTATAATATTAAACTAATGCTTGGGACTGATAACGCAATGATAGTTAAACCAGATATAATTGAAGAGAAGAACTTTCTTGTTAAAAATTTTAATGTGACGGAGGAAAAGGCAATGGATATGATATCTATTACGCCTAAGATTTTTTTTGAAAAAGAAATAAAAAACAAGCAGAGAATATTTAATGGAAAATAAAATCACGCTGGCAACGATAATTTAATGCAAAGTTAATCAGATATTAAAAATCAGTATATTCGTTTCATCTTCTGCTTCATTTCCTTCCATATCATATGCTACAACTTTTATCATGTATTTCCCAAAAGCTCTTTCACTCCAAAGCCATTGATAAGGCTCATCATTGTCAATAAATTTTAGCTCATCATTCACATAAAACTCTACCCTCTCTATCCCTTCTTCATCAAATGTATCTACCATTATTGTTATTTTCCCAATTATTATTGGCATTTTAAAAGGAACAATCTCTCTATCGAAGATGTAAAGATAGTCCCTGGGTCTTTCTATGTAAATCATAGGTTTTCCTTCAGATTTATTTTGAGCAAGTTCCTTTATTGTTTCATATGTTTGGAACTCTGGAGCTAAAGCATCATAAATTTTGTATTTTCCATAAGAAAGGATTTCTG
>CAZNGK010000055.1:0-8895 GCA_964572575.1 uncultured Thermoplasmatales archaeon
ATGATATTTTACCTATGCAATCTGGATGTTCATTATACCTAATGTTATCTCCATAAGGAGAATCTATAAAAATCATATCTACCGAATTATCATCCAAAGGTATTTTTCTTGCATCATTCTGAATAATATCTGGTCGTGTAGGTGCTATATCATAACAGATACAACGACGTTTTTCCTCCTTACATACATCAAGTGTTGTTCCACTCCCTGCCATAGGGTCTACTACAAGATCGCCTGGCTCTGTATACCTCCATATCATATTATAAATTATCAAGGCTGGAGTGACACCGGGGTACTTATTATCTCCTTTTGGAGTGATTCCATAGCTTTGCCTCGGGAAATCCCAAAAAGTTGTGCTTTCAATAATAGGAATTTCATCTTCAATATCTATTTTGTTAATGTATTTTTTAATTTTTTCTTTTTCTTGTTGTATTTGATAAAGAACTTCGGATTTATCTTTAGGATTTTTTACTTTAAAATTATCCAACAACGTAGGTTTGGGGATAAATAAATCCAAAAAATCTAATAATTTTTTGCCATATAACGGGGTATTTCTTTTTATATCAAATTTTTTTAGTATTTTATTTGCATGTTTTAACTTTATTAATTGACCAAGAGGTTTTACTTTTACTTGATACGGATATCGACCATTCCATGCATCTGGGTCAATTTTAAAACTACCATCTGAGATCGCCTTAAATACACCATATAAAATATCAGTGTCTATATTAACTAAAAAGAGAAGATCGCCTTTTCTAATTCTTATTACTACGGGACCATAAATTCTATCTGTTCCAAATAACAGTCTGTTTAAACATTCTTTTTCAGTCTTATTTGAACAGGTAAAAATAAAACCTCGAATTGGGTTGTCCTTTGTGATTTTCAATAGCTCCATGTTACTCATACTTGTTTCCGCTTTTATATCTTCCTTTTCAGTCCATGCCATTTTTATCATCTCCATTCAAAACCCAACGCCCAATGTCGCCTAACGTAAAATATCCGAATTTTTTATTCACATAACCTCTCTTTTTAGGATTATAACGAATTTTCTTAATTTTTAACCACATTTAATATAACATACATCCAAATCTTAAAAACATTATGCAACCAAAGTCACAAACTTTCAATTCTTTATACTTTAGCAAACCATTAGATTAGCCAACAGGCTAACATTTTCTGAATATATATAAGCTAACAAAAGATTACAACTAACATGAGTGAAAAGATTGAGATTAAAAAAATTGTGACATGGGGTGTGTTGGTATGCTTACTTCTTTCAGCTTTTATAATAATGCCTTCAAGCAAAGGAGTTTACACATATGAGTTGAAAACTTTTCATTCCTATAAAGAAATGCTAAATTTTCTGAAAGATAGTTACAAATCTGTTGTGAGAAATGTTGGAGACGTAATTTATGCAGAAAAAGCCATTGGAGATAGTGCTCAAGGCATAGATTTTTCTAAAACAAATATTCAGGTAGAAGGAGTAGATGAACCAGATATTGTAAAGACTGATGGCTCCTATATCTATCTCATTGCAAATCGGCAAATTTTCATAATAAAGGCATATCCTCCTGAAAATTCAACTTTAATGACCAAAATATTAACTGAAAAGGATATTTATCCTGTAAATATTTTTATTAATGATAATCTCCTCATTGTTTTTTGCGATTCTTTTAAAGAAATAAAATATGAGGAAAAGGAATATGAGGAAAATATAAGCTATTGGCAAACACCAGCTACCATAATCAAAATTTACAACATAACAAATAAAACAAATCCAAAAATTGTTAAAAATATAGAAGTAGATGGAGGCTATTTTGATTCCAGAATGATTAATCATTATATCTATGTTATTACCAATGGACAGCCATACATTTATTTTCCAGATAATGAGAAAATTATTATGCCTGAAATAAGGGTAGACAATGAAACAATGAAGGTGCCCGCTTCTCACATCCATTATGTAGATATGCCAGATGCTTATTATACCATGATAAATGTTATATCAATAGATTTAGTGGAAGGAGAAGTCAATCAGAAAAGTTTTTTGATTGGAAGCACACAGAGCATATATGTTTCGAATAATAACATATTTCTGACGTGCAGAAAGCATTTTTATTCCTCAGAAGGAGGATACTATAAGGAAAAAACAGTTATTCATAGAATTTCAATTAAAGGAAAGGAAATAACGCATGAAGCTATGGGTGAAGTTTTTGGGCATGTGCTCAATCAATTTTCAATGGATGAATATAATGGCTACTTTAGAATTGCTACAACAACAGGCAACGTATGGGATGGAACTTCAAGCAATAACGTTTACATTCTTGATAGCAACTTAACCATAGTAGGTAAAATAGAGAATATTGCTCCAGGTGAGAGAATTTATTCAGCGCGCTTCATAGGGGAAAAAGCTTATCTTGTAACTTTCAAAAAAGTTGATCCATTCTTTACTCTAAATCTATCTGATCCATACAACCCAAAAGTTTTGGGCAAGTTGAAGATACCAGGATATTCTGACTATCTACATCCTTATGATGAGTATCACATAATAGGTATAGGCAAGGAAACTGTTGAAGCATTTGATACAGAAAAAGAGCAAAGAGATTTAGATTTTGCATGGTATCAGGGAATTAAAATTGCACTTTTTGATGTAAGTGATTTTGAAAATCCAAAGGAGATAGCGAAGATTGTAATAGGAGATAGAGGAACAACCAGTCCAGTTTTATATGATCATAAAGCTTTGCTGTTTGATAGAGAAAAAGAGTTGTTTGTTATTCCCATTTCCCTATATGAAATAGATGATGAAATAAAGGCTTCAAATTATACAGGCAGTATATATGGAGAGTTCACTTTTCAGGGTTCTTATGTTTATAAATTGAGTCTAGAAAATGGCTTTGAATATGTAGGGAGAATAACTCATTCAAAAGATGGAATTCCCTACTCTCATTCAGAATATATAACAAGAGCGCTATATATTGAAGATATTCTTTATACCATCTCAGAAGAAATGATAAAGATGAATGATCTTAAAACTTTGGAAGAGATAAACATGATAGAGCTTGCTTAAACTATTTCCTGAAAAGCTTCCTGAAAAACTCTATCAAAATTTCTATAAACGTTTTCTTCTCTTCTTCTGGCTCCTCTTCCTCTCCACCCTCTTCATGCTCTTCTTCTTTTTTCTTCACTTTCACCTTTATTGTTTTTGCTACAGGTGCTGCTCCTACTACAAGTAAATCACCTTCTTTATCTATTGCTATGCCCTTCATCCAATCATTTATGTCATTTCCATTGCTCACAAGCTTTCCTAAAAGCATGTCAAGCAATTTATCTCCGCTTTCACTATAAATCCCAGCATAATATTCATCTCCAGAAATTTTTCCAGTTACTGCAATATTGCCATCTTTCATTATTGCAATGTCATAAAGAGCTCCTTCTGCCAAATCTTTTTTCTCCCATGAAACAGTGAAACCCTCGCTAACTTTCAGTAAATAATGAGAATAAGGATATACTCCACCTCCTTCAGCCTGCCCGGCCACAAAGAAGTTGTTGTGCTCATCCATAACTATCTTTCCAGGCAAAACATTTGTTTTGAGTATCATTTCATTTTTTTTCTTACCAATTTTTCCACCGAATTTGGTCATCAGTAAATCATAATCTTTCTTTCCTGAAATGAAACCGCATGCCACCACATCTCCATGACATGAAACAATGCTCGTATATCCAGTAAATTTTCCAGGTTTTCTTCTAACTCTCTTCCATATAATTCTGCCATCATATTTTGAGAGCTTTATTACAAATCCTTTGACAGATGGAGGGATAATTGTTCCTCCATACCCTGCTATAAAAATGTTATCCTGTGAATCTATATCTATGCCTGTTGCCTGACTATAAAGAAATGGGCTTAATGTTTTTTCCCACACTGCGTTGCCATCTGGAGAATATTTTTTAACATAAACATTGCAATATTTTCCACTTGAATCATAAAATGAGCCAACTACTACAATGTTATTCTCTGAATCTATAGCAAGATCAAGAAGAGAGCCAAATGCCTCATTTAAAAGTTTATCAGCTTCTGCATGAATTGGAGAAGAATGCAGTTGCTTTTTAGTGAAAACCCTCGGCAGGGTATGATCATCCCACAGGAGATTGCCATTTTTATCATATTTAACAACAAGCCCTTTATATTCCTTATCAAGACCGCATACTACGACATTATTTTCTTTATCGGTTTTAACCCTGCAATTTCCATATCCTTCTTCATAATCTCTCTCCCATATAATTTCATAGTCATAGAGTCCATTCATTTTCTCATCTCTAAACTTAATACGTTTTTGATATGAGAATTTTGCTATCAGTAATCATGAAATGTGAAATTAGGGATTAATTGAAGATGGAGACATTAACAATTTTTGGATGAATGGAAGTTCTTGAGTATCAAATATGTCTCAATTACTTCTTTATGAATATGAAAGAGGAAAATCTCATGAAAAGAGATAGTCATCATTCGTTAATTTTAGTTAATGATATCAACAAAATGTATATGAATTTCTTCATATAACATTCATTTAACTTAAATTTCATTTAACTTAAATTTCGTTTCACTTAAACCTCGGTTTACTTAAATCCCTCCCAAATCTTTTTATTTCCTGAATTTATCCAAAAGTATGACAGAAATGAAAGAAGCTATAGAGGATTTTAATGAAGCAATGAAAATGCTAAGCAAGAATAATCCAGAAACAATGCATGATTTCAGAAAATTCATGAATTCAGTGCTTAAAGAAGGATATCTTGATACAAAAACTAAGGAGCTTATTGCCTTAGGAATGGCTATAACAGCCCGCTGTAAATATTGCATTGGCTTACATGTTGAAAAGGCTTTAAATGCAGGAGCTAAAAAAGAAGAAATTCTTGAAGCAGCAACAGTAGCAATTTTGATGGGAGGAGGACCAGCTTTAACATATATAGCAGAAGTTAAAAAAGCTCTGGAAGAATTTGGATAATGCAGCTATACATATATTTTCTCGGCACCGGAGGCTCCTGGCCCACAGTTCAAAGAAATGTATCTGCAGTGGCAATTAAGAGAGGAGGAGAAGTAATTCTTTTTGATTGTGGAGAAGGAACCCAGAGGCAATTACAGAAATCAGCAATCAGCTATATGCAGATAAAAAATATTTTCATTACACATTTTCATGGAGATCATTTTCTCGGACTTCCTGGACTGATTCAAACGTTTCAGCTGAATGATAGAGAAGAGCCATTGCATATTTATGGACCAAGGGGAATTGATAAAATTGTAAATAGTGTCATACATCTTGGATATTTCAAACCAGCTTACGACATTTTTGCACATGAAATGAAGTCTGGAATGGAAATTAAATTTGATGGGTATAAGATAAAGTGTATAGAAGCCTGTCATAATGTGCCTTCTCTTGCCTATTGTTTGGAAGAAGATATGCGTCCTGGCAGATTTAATAAGAAAAAAGCTTTAGAGCTTGGTGTTCCAGAAGGTCCTCTTTTCAGAAAGCTTCAAAATGGAGAAAGTGTGGAAATAGATGGAAACATTGTTACTCCTGAAATGGTGCTTGGTCCTCCCAGACCTGGGAGAAAAATAACAATTTCTGGAGATACTGTGCCTTGCAAAAGAATCATTAAATTTGCCGAAAGAAGCGATGTTCTCATTCATGATGCAACTTTTGATTCCTCTCTCGAAGATAAAGCAAGAGAATATGGGCATTCTACAGCACGCCAGGCAGCAGAGATTGCAAGAGAAGCAGAAGTGGAAAAATTGTTTCTAACCCACATAAGCCCTCGTTATAAAAATGCAAAAATACTTGAAGAAGAAGCTCGTGAAATATTTCCAAATTCATGGGTTGCACATGATTTCATGGAAACAGAAGTAAAACTGAAGAAATGATATAATGGGAATGGGGTCGAGGAGGTGAAAAAGAAAAATAGACTTTTTCATTCCCCCATTCCCTTATAGAAATATGTTCTTTGTTTATAAGATTTATTCTTTCTTGCTTTATTGAAGGATTTTATTGAAAAAGGAATTTGCTTTCTGATGAACAGATGAAGAGCGAGTTACAGATGAAAAATGTAACATTCATTCTGTTTTTGAATGTTTCAAGTGTTTATATAATTGCACCGATAAAAAATGTAACATTCGTTCATTAATATATATCCCATATCACTGAAAGTCAATATATCCATTTCTTTTTAGCATGTGGAGGAATATGAGCATTCTTTCTTTCATTTTTTCTTTTCCATATTCTTCTTCAAGTTGTTTTAATATATCCTCTACAGTGTTTTTGCCATTGCATCTTTTCCATATAAACGAGCCGATTTCATCAAGATTGACTAGAAAATAATTCGGTTTTCTCAATACGCGACATATCCATTTCCCAAATTTCCCCTTAAATTTCAATATTTTAAGACTAATTACGCCATCTTCCTCAAGCCAATCAACCTGTCTCACTGGTTTATGATTAAAGTCAATATTCATTCTTCACTTGCTTTTCTGTATTCTCTTATCACAACATAGCCAAGGAGAAATGCAATATATCCCCATATAAGCAGGCCTGGCCATGCAGGAGCTTCTTCAAGTATTCCTAAATTCACCTTCCCGATTATGAGGAAAGCCCCTATAACTCCCATTAAAGCCTCGCCAGCTATAAGCCCTGCTGAGAAGAGTAATCCACTTCTATGTGCTCTTTCCTTCGGTTTTATGCCTGTTTTCTTTATTGCCATTTCCCAGTCACTTATTTCCTCCTCTTCTTCCTCTGGCGAGTTCTTCTTTAATTTTCTGTCAACAACAGCTCTCACAATTCCTCCAACAAGTATGGGAACAACCAGTGTAAATGGAAGATAAATACCAATGGCTACTGGCAGAACTGGAATGTCCATAAGGATAAGGACTATAGCCAAGAATGCCCCAGCAATTACAAATGGCCATACCATTTCTCCTCCAATAACTCCTCTCACTATGCCCCCCATTAAAAATGCCTGAGGAGCTGGCAATTCTGGGCTTCCAATTTTATACGCCTTATCTAAAGCCTGAATGACTATTGCAAGAACGGGAGCTGCTGCAACCACTCCTATAATTTCTGCCACCTGTTGTTTCCATGGTGTTGCACCAAGCATTTGACCTGCTGCCATTGATTGAAGCACATCTCCGCTAATTGCTGCTGCACAGCATACAACTGCTGCCATTCCTATAACAATTGTCATTCCTCCAAATCCAGTTGCTCCAAAGGCAAGCATCACTATACTTACAAAAAGCAGGACAGCAACTGTTACGCCAGATATTGGATTATTGGAAGAACCAAGTAAACCAGCCATATAGCCAGCAATGGCAGAAGCAACAAATGCAAGGAGTACAAGGAATACCGCCATGAAAAGACTGACTGCATACATATGGCTAAGCCATGAATAAATCAAAAAGATTGGAATTATCAAAAAGCCGATAGCCAGAAAAACTTTTTTGATGTCTAAGTCCCTTTCTGTCCTCTTCTTTGCCTCTACCGGACCACCTCTTAAACCAATTACTGCTTCTTTTACTCCATGCAAAAGATTTTCTCTTAATTTCCATATGGTATAGAGTCCGCCAACTACCATTGCTCCTACACCGAGATAACGAACATAACTACTCCATATTTCCATAAAACCTGCAAGAGCTGGCATGTCAGAAGGAAGACCTGTAGAAACAATGATAAGAGGCGTGATAATAATCCAGCCAAGTAAGCCACCTGCAAAAACAAATGCTGAAATACGTGGCCCTATAATATAGCCTACACCAAGCAGAGCAGGAGACGCTGCAGTTCCTCCATAAAAGAAGCCTTCCGTGGACTTCCCCATAACTCCATATTTTCCAATTGAAAAAACTTTCTCAACCTTACCCTTGAATACATTTAAAGAAACCTGGCAGAATTTAACAATGCCAGCAAGAGCGGCGCCAACAAGCATCCATACACTGCTTCCTCCTACTTCCTCCTCATCTTCCTCTGTCCCAACTGCAGTATTTATGACTGCTGCAACAGCCACTCCTTCTGGAAATGGTAAATCTGTTTTTACAATTAAAGCTCTTCTGAGTAAAACCATCCATAATACGCCAAGAATGCCACCAATCAAAGCAATGAGGGTTGTTTCAATATAATGAATCTGGTGCCATGCTCCTATAACAACGAGGGCAGGGATAGTGAAAATGACTCCTGCAGCAAGAGCCTCGCCTGCTGCAGCCCCCATCATTCCAAGTGTTACTTCTAGCACTGTTGGTTTAAAAGGCTTGAGTAATGCTAAAGCCATAATGGCGCCAGGTATGGCGGCGGAAACTGTCATACCTGCATATAATCCGAGATATGCATTTGCAGAACCCATTACAATTGCAAGAATTACCCCTGCAAGAATTGCCTTTAGGGTAAGTTCGTGTATTACTTTCTCAGGCGGTATCAGAGGCTGGAAATCTTCTCTACTCATTTTCCCCCTCCTAATCTTAAATTCTTTTATAAATCTTTACTCTTATTCAACATTTCCTCATATTGTTTTGCGTCCATAAGCGAGTTAAGTTCGCTTTCATCATGGAGTTTCATCTCAACAAGCCAGCCCTCATCATATGGCATTTTGTTCACCAGTCCTGGCTCATCATTTAACTTTTCATTTACTGCAACAACTTCACCACTTACAGGAGCATAAACTTCTGCAACTGATTTAACAGATTCGAGAGTTACAATAATCTCCCCTTTCTTAAAAATTTTTCCTATTTCAGGTAATTCAACATAAACTATATCAGTTAAACTGTCCTGGGCATAATCACTTATTCCCATTCTTATGACACCATTTTTCTTCAAAACCCATTCATGTGTCTTTGCATAAAGCAAGTTTTCTCTGATTTCCATAGAA
>CAZNGK010000056.1:0-8867 GCA_964572575.1 uncultured Thermoplasmatales archaeon
TTTGTCTTTAAATATTCATAAAATTCTTTTCTTGCAATAGTCAATATAGAAGAAAGTGAGATATTCATTTTATTTCTCCTCCTGTTAATTTTAAAAATACCTCTTCCAGATCTGGAGCCAGTTCCTCAATTCTTATTACTCTTCCATCGGCTTTCACAATAACAGCATTTACTTCAGCTATTGTTTTTTCATTGCTTACTCTCACAATGAGGCTATTTTCCTTTGCTATAACTTCATATACTCCCTTAATTCCTCTCACAGCCTCCACTATATCTTCATTTATCTTCAAACAGGTAATTTTAATTTTAATTCCCTTTCCTTTCAATTCATTAATGAGATTATTTATTTTATCCTTCCTCACAAGTTTCCCTTTGTCTATTATTGCAACAGTATCACATATTTGCTGAACTTCATAAAGTAAATGAGATGATAAAAAGATTGTAATACCTTCCGTAGCAAGTTCCTTTATTATATTCCTGATTTCATAACTTGCTCTTGGGTCCAATCCTGAAGTTGGCTCATCAAAAATTAGTAGATCTGGCTCGTTTATTAATGCCTGAGCTATACCTAGCCTTTGTTTCATTCCATGAGAGTATTCTCTGAGCTTTGAATCCTTCCTTTCCAGCAAGCCCACCATTTCAAGCAGTTCCAATATTCTTTTCTCTCTTTTCGCTTTTGGTATGCCAAAGAGTCTTCCATAAAAATCCATATGTTCATAGGCTGTCAGAGTATCATAAAATCCCAATTCTTCAGGAAGGAAGCCAATTCTTTTTTTAATCTCTTTTCCATTTTTTGTTATATCTTTACCAAATATTTTTACTTGCCCATCTGTTGGATAAATAAATCCCATCAATATGTTTATTGTCGTTGTTTTTCCTGCCCCATTAGGACCAAGAAATGCAAAAATTTCTCCTTCCTCAACTTTGAAGGAGATACCATCCAGTGCAACAAAGCCATTATATTCTTTTCTTAGATTTTCAACTTCAATCATTTTTTGCAAATCTCCTCTAAGTATATAAAATATTTTGAATTGTTAATATAAAGGTGAATAAATATTTTGAATTGTTAATATAAAGATGAATGAACGTTTTGAATCGTCGATAAAGAGATGAGCGAAAAAATTTTATAGAGTCTATGATACCATAAATTGAAACATATTATTCCAGCTTACCTTTCCTTCTCTTTATGATTTCAAGTATTGGCAATTCCTTATCCAAAATATTCCACATTATTCCTTTTGGCTTTTCATATATTTTTTCTGTTTCAATTATTTTTGTTGGCGTTATGATATAATCAACAGGAACATCATGCTCTCTCATTGGAATTTCATCGTTTATAACCTGGACATCGTGAACTGTCGTTATTACAGGTGTTATTTCATTAACTATGCCAACTTCTCTTGCAATTGCATATTCAATATCGCTATAGCCACCTCCCTTTCCAACTCTTGCTCCTTTCCTGTTAACTGCAACACTTCCTGCCACTATTAAATCAATCTTCTTCATTTCCCATGGATAAACTGGCTTTCCATATCTAAATGCTCCTTTTATGGAAGAAGCAACATTTGCAAGCATCCTGCCCTTTAATTCAATAAAACATTTTTCTTTTCTTAAACGAGGAACAGCCATGTAAATTGTTTTTCCCTCCTTCAAAGCTCTCTGTCTCACAAATTTTTGTGGGCTATCTGGATTGCATTTTATTGCCTTAGCTTTCTGCCAGACATCGAGCAATGCAAGCTTTTCAGCTGCTTTATCAGCATTTACAAAATTAGGTATCCTGCCATATGGTGGAGGAAAAGTTGCTATTCCTCTCTCCTCTATCTCCCTCCATATTCTCTCCCTGATATGATGTTTATCCATAATGAAAAGCATGATAAATTAAATCATTTTTTGGAGTTACAAGGTGATGAGATGTTGTTAGCATTTTTGCAATTGATTTTATTAACGAATCCATTTTCATCAAATTGTTGCCATATATTTTCTTTTATACATCCCAGAATTGGCGTGTTCTCGCATATGTTATCTCCGCTTTCAATATTTCTTTCAACAATTCCTCTCCATCTTTTTGCATGGCTAAAATACGGGCTGCGGTATCCGGCCCTATGCCATAGCCAGCTAAAACAAGCAGAGCATTTCTTCCGTGAGAAGCAACCAAGGAGGCATTTTTCATTAGCCACCTCCTGCCTTTCTCCATATCATTTTTTATGACAGCAAGCATTTTTGAGGAACATTTTGGGCACTTTAATGGTGCCCTGTAAACACGCGTCTCCATAACATTTTTACAATTCATGCATAACATTCTTATTCTTGTTTCTTCCAGCCTTTTTCTCAATGCTTTTAATGTTGCAGAATCTATCCCAAATGGTTTCAAGAATTCCTGTCTTGCTTTCTCCCCCTCCAGTGAAATCGGGGACAAAGGTTGAATTTCTATTTTTATCTGCCCATTCCTTATCATCTCCAAAGCTTTTGCAGTATTTTCCACATCCATTCTATCCCATATTGCTTTCTCAATAACTTCTTCCATGAATGGTGTTTTGTTAAAAATTTCCATGAGTCTTTCGACAGAAAATTTATCATAGTCAGCATCCTTTTCCAGTATTCCAAATTTTCTTGCAACTTTAATTACTTCCCATTTTATGAAAGAGCTATTCTTCAAAACTATTTTTAAAAGCGATTGAACTGCACCTGGAGAAATGCTGAGTAAAATTTCCTTCAGCAGAATTGCATCAATTGCATGAGGGAGTTTAAAATATATTCTATAAGCATCATTTCCTATGGAAATGCTTTCTCCCAATCTTTGCGAGAGTAAAGAGCCAATTATTTTGCTTAAACTTTCATTTACCTTTGTTCCAAAATGAGTATTTATGTATACAACACTTCCTGCTGTTTCAATTGTAATTAGCTTATCAGAAGGAACTTTAAATCCATTCTTTACTTGTTCCTTCACTTCCTTTCCTATAATTTCATCCTTTATTTTCCCCTCTACAGCTAATCTGCGGAGTTTTCCCACTTCTCTGGCAACTTCAAAAGGAACAGGAATTTCCTCACCCACCCAATCTGGAACAATATATGTTTTTGATGAAGGAGCTACATATACTGCTTCCTCTCTTTTTGCAATCTCCCACGCCCTGCCTTTGATTATAAAACGATAGCCAACATTGCAATAACTACTTACAAAACTTTCATCAAGCTTCCCAATCTTTTTATTGGAAGTTATATCTATTACATCATAACTTTTTTCATCTGGAATCATGGAAATGTTCTCAATAAAATAAAAAGTTGATTTCCTCCTTCTTTTCACCATTCCATTGCTCATCCATATTGTCCCCTGCCTGTGAAGCTGATTTAAAATGCTGTAAAATTTTTCCTCCTTCAATTCTCTAAAAGGATATGCCCTCCTGACCATCTCATATATTTTCTCTGCCTTAATGCTTCCATATTCAACAGCAATTGATATAATCTGATTTGCTAATACCGCTAAAGGATTCTTTCTTATTTTTATTTTTTCTATTTCATGCTTCATTGCCTTTTCTGCTATCACCAATGCTTCAGCATATTCTTCAGCATTTATAGCCAGAATTTTTCCCTTCGAAACCCTGCCAACTTTATGACCGCTTCTCCCAACACGCTGGACAAGCCTCGTCACCTGGCGAGGAGAGTTATATTGTAAAACAAAATCTGCATGTCCAATATCTATGCCAAGCTCAAGGGAAGAAGTGCATATTAACGCCTTTATTCTGCCATTTTTAAATTTCTCTTCTGCTTCTATTCTTGCCTCTCTCGAAAGCGAGCCATGATGGACTTCAATGTCTGCATTTATTTCCCTAAGGCGTGCAGCTAAAATTTCAGCAGTGTCTCTTGTGTTAACAAAAAAAAGCGTGGCATTATGCTCATCTATAATCTCCTTTATCCTCCTGAGTAATGCTGCTGAAACAGCATCAAGCCCAAGCTTTTCAGCAAGTAAATAATCCTTCTCTTTTACCTCTGGATATTCCACCTCCACCTCCATTCTTTTCTCTTCCATTGCATTTACGATTTGTACTCCTTCTCCTAGAAAGTTTGCCACTTCTTCAGGATTCCCAATGGTAGCCGATAAGCCAATTCGCTGAAAGTTGCCAGCTATTTCTCGTAGCCTCTCCAACGCCACTGCAAGCTGGGCGCCGCGCTCATCTTCAGCAAGTTCATGAATTTCATCGACAATGAGCCATTTAACATGTTTTAAGGATTCTCGCAATCTTTTTCCAGTGAGCAGTATTTGCAGAGTTTCTGGAGTTGTTATAAGCATATCTGGTGGCTTTAGAGCCTGCATCCTCCTCTCCTTTTGAGGTGTATCTCCATGTCTTACTGCAATTTTTATTCCAAGTTCTCTGCCCCAGTAAAGTGTGCGTCGAAGCATATCACGATTTAAGGCACGAAGAGGAGTGATGTAAAGGATATTAATGCCTTTACCTTCTTTAGCTTCAAGGAATAAATGAAAAATGGGTAGTAAAGCAGCTTCTGTTTTTCCTAAGCCAGTAGGAGCTATAATTAGACAGTTCTTGCCTTTTAAAATTTCAGGCATAGCTTTAATCTGGGGTAAAGTAAGTTCATCAATGCCAAGCTTCTGCATCACTTGTTGTATTTTTGAATTAAGCACATTTCTTACATTGTAAGAAGTTTAAATAAGTTAAGGACACTTCATTTTTCCTTTGCCCTTTCCTTTACCTCTTCATATATCTTCCTTAATGGAATCCCTTTTTCTATTGCAATTCTTTTACAATCCTCATACTCTGGAGAGATACTAACAACTTTACCATTATAATAGCCTATTTTAACCCTCACTTCTCCATATTTTGTTTTAACTGGTACAATTTTCCTTTCAAGCTTATCTCTCCTTGCCTTGTAATACCGTAGACCAAATGTTGTTGTTTCTTCAAATAAAGTTTTCTTCACACCTTCCATATTATCTTCAGTAACAAGTACTTTCAACAAAATACCTGCTCTTCCTTTCTTCATTATAACTGGCGTGATGAAAACATCTAAAGCCCCTGCTTCCAGTAGTTTATCTATGATATATGGATAAATTTCAGGATTCATGTCATCAATATTTGTCTCTATGACACATATGCCTTCCTTATCAATTTCTTTGCCAATGACTATGCGAAGCAAATTTGGCATATCAAGCTTCTTCTTACCCTTTCCATATCCTATCTTTACCACTTCCATTTCTGGATATGAAAATTCTGCCATGCTCAGCAATGCCGCTCCAGTAGGGGTGGTTATCTCTGTAGGCACAGAAGTAAAAACGACGGGCTTATTTTTCAGCAATTCAAGAGTTGCAGGTGCTGGCGCAGGCAGTATGCCATGCTCGCATTCTATTCTTCCTCTTCCAAGTAAAGCTGGAGAGGAATACAGCTTTTTTATTCCTAAGCCATCTAATGCAATTAATGAACCTACAATGTCTACAATGGTATCTACTGCTCCAATTTCATGAAAGTGCACTTTATCGACGCTTATCCCATGCACTCTTGCTTCTGCTTCTGCCAATCTTGTAAACAATTCCTTTGCTTTTTTCTTAATGTCTTCATTAAGAGAGCTATCATCAATTATTTTCACTATATCTTTCAACCTTCTTTCCCTCTTATCTTCAGAATGAATAAATAAATTTGTTGCTTCTATAACGTCCTTTTCCTTCTTTGCTTCTATTTCAAACTCAATACCAAGCTTATCAAGTTCTTTTTTTAATTTATTGAGAGAAAAGCCTGCATCAATTAATGAAGCAAGGAACATGTCTCCACTTATGCCAGAGATTATATCAATATAGGCAATCATTATCCTAAATTATGTAGGGATATAATAATGTAAAGCTTTCAGATAAGTGGTATTAAATTGGGGATTTTTGATAGATATCTCTTCATGGATGATAAAAAATTATAGAATAGTCAATGATTGAAATATCCTAACATAATCTCTCCTATTTTTTGTTAAGTTAACAGCACCTTCAGATACTCCAAAAATTTGAGAGTGTAAATATTTGAGAGTATAAATGTGATACTAACAATCCAAATCTTGAATTTTGAAGACACATGCATTCATCTACATATTTATGAGATATTATAGATGACCAATTCTCTTTAGTCTTCCAAAGAAATGGGCATAGACTGCTGATATAATTAATATGAAGGTTGCCATTAAAACAATGCATGCTCCAGTTGGTAAATCTAAAAGAAGACTTAAAAATATACCTCCCACTGCAGAAAAACTGCCTAAAATAGCTGAAAAACACAAAACAAATTTTATATTTTCAGAAAGCAGGAAAGCAGATGCTGCAGGAATGAAAAGCAATGAAAAAACAAGGAAACCACCAACCAATTTTAATATTAATGAGACTGTAACTCCTGATAAAAACATTAAGGAGTATTTGTATGCCTTAACATTTATTCCTTCCGCCTCCGCCAGCTTGCTGTCAAACAATATGGATTTTAGTTGAGGGAAGAAGGCAATGATGTAAATTAAAACAAGGAAAAAGAGAATGGAAAGGAAAACTGTATAGCCAGAAGTGACTGTCAAAATACTACCCCATAATATGCTTGATACTGCTTGAGCAGATATGACACCTCCAGGAGAAATTGAGATGAAAATGAATGCGAAAGCTGTATAGATAGAAAAGAGGGACATCGAAAATAAATCGAACGGAATATGAAACAAATCAGCTAATGGACCAAGGAATAAAGCCGTTAAAATAGCCAGAATCAGGCCAACTAAAGAAGGCTCTATGCCCAAAAATATGGCAAGAGCAGCCCCAGCCAAAGCAGCATGAGCAGTAGAAAATGCTACTGTATTTAAATTGAGCCTTGTTATATGAACACCTATTAACCCGCATAAAAAGCCAGCAAAAATTGCTGCAATAAACGCTCTGATTAAAATAGTTAACAACTAATCACCATGCCATTTTTCATTTTTATTATCCTATCAAATTCTATCTTTGGTGTTATATGTGATACTATAAGAATAGTTACATTCTCGTTTCTATTCAAATTTTCGAGTATATCACATATTTCCTGTCTGGCTTCTTTGTCAACAGAGCTAAATGGCTCATCAAGAAAAAGTATTTTTGGCTGTCTAGCTAAGGCTCTTGCCATCAGCACTTTTTGCTGTTGTCCTGCACTTAATCTTCCAATTGGTTTGTTTAAAAGCTTGACAGCTTTTACTTTTTTTAATGCTTCTAAAATGTCACCATTGTTTGCATTCTTTCCAATGCTTGCAAAACCCATTGCCACAACATCTTTTACTACAAAAGGTTCTCCAGCTGGCTTTATAAAATCTTGCGGAAGATATCCACAGTATTTTCTAGCTTTTATTGCATCCTTTGGCATTTCATATCCCAGCAAACTTATCCTTCCCCTGCAAGGCTTTAACAAGCCTAATATTGTTTCGAGAAGCGTTGTCTTGCCTGCTCCATTTGGGCCAGTAATCAGAACAATTTCTCCTTTTCTTATTTCAAGGTTAATATTCTTTATTGCTGGTTTAAGTTCTCCTGCATATGAAGTTGATACATTTTCTAATTCAATCACTCTATTTTGTAAATCTTCTCTGCTTGCAAACTGCGTAGCCATTTTACGCCTTCTTCCATATCCAATTCTTCCAATTTTTTGAGCACTTCCTTTCTTACTTTAAAAAATATTCTTTTATTTCCACTTCCTACTTCAATTTCGATATCGTTTCCATCCTCTACTTTTATATTTCCTTTACCAAAAGTGCATGAACTGCTGCACTGTAAGCCATCTATGGCACATGAAAAAGGTGTTTTCAGAGGGCATTTTATCATTGCTTTTAACTCAAATTCATTTTTTGGTCTAAGTTTATCAACAGCATATTTTCCAGCAATATAGCCAAGTAATAAATATGGACCTAAATGCCCATGAAATTTCTTTGCTTCTTCCTCACTTAACATTTTTCCTCCATATAATGATTGCTTCAACAATTGCTATGGCAATTAAACCAAAAGTGGCATATTCATAAACTTGTAATTTTGATTTTATTAATGAAAGCTCACTCTTAATCCCTAAATTTTCTACTGCTGAGGCAAGTTTTTTGGCATTGTACAGCATAACTGCAGACATATTATGTAGCTCCGTGCCTGTTCCTGGAAAGTTTGTTAAAACTACATGCACCAATCCCATGCTTTCCAATGCCTCACCCAAACTTGTTCCACTTTGTAAATTACTTATCACAAGCTTAATATTCTCTTCTCTTATTTTTTCTTCAATTTCAGCAATATCTTGGCTTGTTAGTGTTTCTGGTGAAGGATAGCTTATTGTAACATTAAAGCCGAGGTAGGAGACAAAAGCTTTTTGAAACTCTTGACAGCATACTTTTATATCCCCAAATCCATTTTCTTCAGCAATTTTTTTGAGCTCACTATCAGTTTTATTTATATATTCCAAACAACTCTGTAATCTGTCTCCCAAGTCAATTTTTTCTTCTAATATAGAAGCAATTTGCTGATAATATTTCCTCAAATTTTCTGGGATATTCCATGGTCCACTAACTTTTTCTATAACAACATCTTCTTTAAGTTCTTCTTCAATCTGTTCAACCCATGGCTCAAACCCTTGGTAAATCAATATATCTGCTTTTGTAGCAATTTCTATATCACTTGGTTTGAGATCATAGTGAGCAGGGCATAATGATGGATTAGCAATTGTATATACTTCTACTTTATCTCCTACTAAATCCTTAACAATGCTCCCTGTTATGCTTGTAGTAGTTACAATCCTTATCTTTTCATTCTCTGCATTGTTTAGCGGTAGAAATAGCAAGCAAACAACAAGAAATATGTAATACCTTTTCATAAAAACGTAATACATTTATTTTATAAATTTTTTT
>CAZNGK010000057.1:0-8843 GCA_964572575.1 uncultured Thermoplasmatales archaeon
TTCTCTTGCATATTCTACTTGAAATAACCTACCATCTGGAGAGAATACTGTAATTTCCCAGTCATATGCTGTTCGTGGAATCACAGCCACAAAAGAGCGAAGGAATATTAATTTTTTTGCATGGTCTATGTAGCAATTGGTTTATTGTGATATCTTTAAAAATCTTAAAAAAGAAGCATGAATAAATAAAAATAAATCATCAAAGTTTTAACCCATTATTTATGTTAACTCTCGCTTTTATAATTTCCACTTTTTGCAATCAATAAAAGTAAATTTGAATAAATTAAATAGGCAGAATAAGCCATTTAATAAACTGTTTCATAACAATTCCTAGTTAACCATCGTTAATTTTTAATATACTGAAACATTACATGCATGGTGATGAAATGAGGAAAATATTGCCAATATTTATTGCATTTGCAATAGCAATGTCTGCAATCCAGATAAATGCAGGCACAAACAATCCACCAACAAAGCCTGTAATTAATGGTCCAACGGAAGGAGAAGCAGGCACAACTTATACATATACAGTTGTTTCTACAGATCCAGATGGAGATAAAATAAGATACTGCTTTGACTGGGGAGATGGAGAAACATTCTGCAGTGATTACATGAACTCTGGACAAACATTTGAAGCATATCATTCATGGGCAGAGAAGGGAACATATGTTATCAAGGTATATGCTGAAGATGAAAATAAGGCAAAGAGCGAAACAGCAACATTGCAAGTTAAAATGCCATTAGCTATTTTGGGATATACGGGAAAATTGAAAATATATATTGTTGAACCAGTTTCAAGATGGAATAATTATGATGGAGAGCCCTATGGCTTTGGCTTCTTGGATTTTGCATATGATGGCTCTCTTAACATAGAATATATGGAAACATCACAAGTTGAGGTTGAATGGGATCCTGCAGAAGCAGGATATTCTGGCGTTAGTGAGGACAATATTATGGCAATAGCAGCTGTTTTCAATCCAATTCCACAGGAAGGACATGCCTATCCACCATTCAGAAACCCATTTGACGCATATTATGTAGATGCATGTGCTGCTGCAAGACCTGGAGAGAAAGGCGTGAATGAGAGAGGAGATAATGTTACACACACTGTGCTTATTGAAACTGGAACAGCTACATGGTGTCCATATTGTCCAATAATGGATAATGCCCTCAAAAGCATATATGATAAAGGGGAATATCCATTTTATATTGTTGCTCTAATTGGCGATAAAAATGCGAAGGCATATGAGAGACTTGTAAACGAGTATAACATATATGGATATCCAACTGCATTCCTTGATGGAGGAAGGAGAGTGATTGTAGGCGGTGTTAGTAGCGAGTCTACCTATACTAAAGCGATTTCATATTGCATGAAGCAGGATGTTCATGATTTGGATTTGCAGATAGAAAGCAGCTGGGATAATGGAAAATTGAAAATAAAGGTTTCAATAACTAATCTGGAGGCTGGAGATGTTTCCCCACCTGTAATTGAGATAGAGAAACCAAAGGCAGGTCGTCTCTACATATTCGATAAAGAAATTTTACCACTGCCAATGGAAACCTCTATTATAATAGGAAAAGTTACTATAAAAGCAAATGTAACAGATGATACAGGAGTAAATAGAGTTATCTTTATGGCTTGCCAAGAGTTACTTTACAACGATACTGAACCACCCTATGAATATGTATATGATGGCTCTTTTGGAAGCCATACACTTACTGTCATTGCCTATGATGACGCAGGCAATTATGCAGAGAAGAACATGTATGTTTATGTAATAAACATATAAGGTGATGAAATGAGGAAAATATTGCCAATATTTATTGCATTTGCAATAGCAATGTCTGCAATCCAGATAAATGCAGGCACAAACAATCCACCAACAAAGCCTGTAATTAATGGTCCAACGGAAGGAGAAGCAGGCACAACTTATACATATACAGTTGTTTCTACAGATCCAGATGGAGATAAAATAAGATACTGCTTTGACTGGGGAGATGGAGAAACATTCTGCAGTGATTACATGAACTCTGGACAAACATTTGAAGCATATCATTCATGGGCAGAGAAGGGAACATATGTTATCAAGGTATATGCTGAAGATGAAAATAAGGCAAAGAGCGAAACAGCAACATTGCAGGTTAAAATGCCACTAACAAAAACACTTTCTTCATTGAAAATAGCAAAGCCAAGAAACGGGATATATCTATTTGGCATAAAAGTTTTTCCAATGATTGGTCAGATTGTTATAGGAAATGTCAAAGTTGCAGTTTCTGCATCATCAGGGATAAAGAGAGTAGATTTTCTGTTACCGATGGCTTGTGGTTGTGGCAGAGAAATAATGCATGCTGATTCTTCTCCACCATTTGAATGGGAGTGGAACCAGGACTATGATGACGATGAAGTTGTTGATGAAGGATTCACTCAAATTACAGTTAAGGGCTATGATGCAGAGTGGAATGAGTATAGCGATACAATAACGCTATTTAAAGTGAGAATATGAAGAGAGCTTTTATTGCCCTCTCTCTTTTCCTCTTCCTCTTTTCTTCTTTTGTTAGTGCCCAGCAGGTTACAAAGTTATACTGGGAACCAGCTGAACCAAAGGTAGGAGATGACATTGTTGTATATGCAGAGATAGAAGGGAATGTGAGTAGCGTAACGCTGAAATATTGTCCTGTTACTAATGGAACATGCTTCTATCCAAAAATGACTTATGAAAATGGAATATGGAAATATGAGATAGATGCAGAAAGTGGGACAAAAATGACCGATGGCGTCATAGATATTGCCATTATAGTAAATGGAAATGTTCTGAAGGAAGATGAAATTGTTGTAAAAGAGAAGAGCACGCCAGGATTTGAAATAGCATTAGCCTTAATTGCATTGTTGTTCATGGCAAAAATTAAAATAAGGAAATGAATGCACACATATGAAAAAATATATACTGCTGGCCATCATTTTCATTGCAATTTTCGCTGTTTCAAAATCAAAGGCAGTAGTGTTCTGTGAGGAGGCAACAGCAACAACATGCGTAGCCTGCCCAGATGTTTCTCAGATAATATATGAGATATATAAATCTCACGAGTATCCTTTCTATTTTATTTCTTTGGTAGCCGATAAAAATGATGAGGCATATGATAGAGTAAATGAGTATAACATATATGGATATCCTACAGCATTCTTTGATGGAGGATATGAAGTTGTTTTTGGAAAGCAGGATAAGCAGGATTATATAAATGCAATTGAGCAATGTTTACAGAGGGAAAGAGCCAATATTGAGGCAACATTAAATGTTAGATGGAATGGAAATGGAATCAATGTTGATTTACTTCTCAAAAATAAAGAAAATGAAGGATATGAAGGTTATTTGAAGGTATATGTTGTTGAGCCAACATCGAGATGGAAAGATTATGATGGTAATCCATATCATTTTGGCTTTTTAGGATATGCAATAAACAAAGAAATTTATATTGAGGCAGGAGGCGAGTTAAAAGAGCAGAGCATATGGAATGCAAGCAATGAAGGGTATGAAGTAAGTAAAGATAATATTATGGCAATTGCAGTTGTATTTAATAAAGCATCCAGCACAGGTTATTCTGATCCTCCATACAATCGTCGCCAATTTTCTGCACATTATGTTGATGTTTGCGTTGCTTCCTCACCGCCTGCAGATGAGCCACCATTGCTTCAATTCATCAAAAAACCATCTGCTGTAGAAGGATACAGAAATGTGAGCTTTAAATGGAGTGGAGAAGATGATTTTGGAGATGTTTTATTCTCATACATGCTTAAAGGATATGAAGAAGAATGGCATGATTGGAGTGAAGAAACAAATATTTCATACTATAATTTGCCAGATGGAGACTATGAATTTTTGTTAAGAGGAAAAGATAATGTTGGGCAAATAAGCCAAATTGAATGGGCATTTACTATTGATACCTCCCCTCCAAAAGTGATTGATACTTATCCAAAGGCAGACGCCCGCAATATTCCTGTTTATGTATCCATAAAAATAAAATTCTCCCATGAGATGAATAAAAGCTCAGTTGAAAACGGAATTTCTATTTCTCCAACTATTGACTACACCATTCAATGGAAAGATGGGAATGAAGTTATTATCAAGCCCTCTTCTCTTCAATATGAGACAATGTATACTATTTCCATAAAGAATGCCCTTCGTATTAGCGGGCAGAAAATGAATGATTATTCATTCTCTTTTGAAACTTCATCTGCAGATACAGAGGCACCTAAAATATTGTATACTGAGCCTTTTGCAGAGGAACTTTATGGAGATATAAAAATAAAATTTTCTGAACCTATGGACAATGTTCTTCACAATGCTATAATAATAAACCCATGGGTTCCCTACATCTATAGATGGGAAGATAATGATACACTTCTTTTAATTAAGTTAAAAGAATATTTGCCAGGAAATTATACTGTTGAGATAACAAAGTTTATGGAGGACAAAGCTGGAAATCCTATTGAGAAAAATTATACTTTTTATTTCTTCATAACATTACCTCATGTTGTATATACAAATATCAATAATGGAGACAAGAATGTTCCAGTTCATACAAAAGTAAAAATAAAATTCTCCCATGAGATGAATAAAAGCTCAGTTGAAAATGGAATTTCAATTCATCCAGAATGCAAATATTATGTTTCATGGGACGGAAATATTTTAGTTATTACTCCTGAATTGAAAAAAGGGACAAAATATTTTGTAAACATATCAAAGGATGCAAAGGATATAAGGAATATCAGCCTTAGCAAAGAATTTTCATTAAGCTTTACCACAGAAAAAGAGATGGAAAGGGATGAAGAGGAGACAAATCAAACGCCATCATTCACTCTTCCCCTGCTAATTGTTTCGATGCTAATACTTCTTCTGAGACGAAAAAGACTAAAATAAAATTTTTTCCATAAGATAAGCAGGAGAGCCATCTGTATAAAAATCCAAAAGTTTTTCTCTTATTCTGAATCCATTTTTTCTATAAAATTCTATAGCTTTTTTGTTATCTGTCCTCACTTCCAAATAAATCCTTCTTGCTTCAGGATGTCTCAAAATCGTTTCCCTCAATAATAGGCTCCCTATTCCCTGCCCCCTATATTTTCTATCAACTGCAAGCATAAGAATTCTAACTTCATTTATACATGGTTTAATTGTAATTATGAAGCCTGCTACTTTGCTATTTTTTTCTGCAACTAAAAAGCCATCTGGAGAAACACTCCACAATTGGAGAAAAAAATCCATGGTATATTTTTCTTCGAGCGATTCCTGTGCAATTCTTACTATATCGTCTAAATCTTCATATTCAAATTTTCTTACTGCCATGTAAATTTAAATGCTAAAGCATTAGTGGGGCATATATCAACACATTGTCCACATCTAATGCATTCTCCACTTTTATTTTCATATGGCATATTTATCTGCATTGGACACACTTTTGCACATTTGAAACATTTGATACATTTTTCTTCATAATACTTCAGCTGTAATATACTCACTTTATTAAACTGAGCCATCATTGCCCCAACTGGGCAGAGATGACGGCACCAGCCACGAGTCATTAATATTATCAAAAAGAAAAAGCCAGCTAGTATAATCATCTTTGGTAGGAAATAGACAGTGAATGTATAGCCTTTTGGATTGATGAGCAGATGAGGCAAGGTAGCAGTTAGTCCTCCAATGGGGCATATGTTTGTATATGCCAAGGTTCCTGTAACATAACAGGCTGGAGGTATGACAGCTAGAATTGCATATTTCAGGTATCTCACCTTTCCATCCAGCTTGCTTTTCGTTTTCCTTCCTTTTGTTATATCCTGCAAAAAGCCAATTGGGCATGCCCATCCACAGGCAGCTCTTCCAAATATAATGCTCGAGAAGCCAATTATTCCAGCGAGATATAACAAAAGATACCATGCTTTATCAACAAAAGCATGCTCTAATACGCCAATAGGACATGCCATTAAGGCAAAGGGACTTTCCCAGCAATAAAAATATGTATAAATGAGACCAGTTGCTCCAAAAATGAATGCTGTATTTGTTATGAAAAGAAAAGAAATTTGTGAGGTAAGTCGTTTTTTCTGCAGTTTACCTTTATATCTCTTAAGCGCTATGAAAGCACCTGCTACCATTGGAATGCATAAAAAGGCAAAAGGGCATGATGTGCAATTAAGGTTGCATATCATTTCTTTCCTCCTTGGCTATTTCCAAAATTTCTATAAGTTTTTCAATACTGGGCCTTCCTCCTTTCCCATCTGCTTTGCCAGAGAAGGCATACCAGTAAATAGTGCCATTTTTCTGAAACAGTATGACAGTTGTAGGGACTGAATCGCTTTTATCCTCAGTATATATTCTCACTGTATTTCTTTTTTCATCCCCTGCTACATTTATTGAAAAAAACTTTACAAAACTAAAGTTCTGTGTGATATTCCCGTTTCCTTCACTTCCTTTCACCATGCCAGCTTTTTTCATGTCTTCCCATTGTTGCTCACATGGTTCACAAGCAGGACCCCAGAAAAACAGCATTACCACCTTTTCAAGGGAAGCATTTATCACCCATGAAGGATGCTCTGGTGTGCCTTCGTTCTTATACCAGGCTGGATATTCAATCCAGAATTCTTTGAACTCTTTTGTTTTTGGAAGCATTGCAATGCATCCGAGACATCGTAGCTCATTTAATGCTTTCGTCTTTTCATATGCAGTATATATACCAGCAAGGAAAATGGCAACCATTACAATCAGCATTATTTTTTTTCTCATCATATCCCTATCTGCAGAGGATTCACCAGCTTTTTCAATACTGCAATGGCAGAGAGAGAGGCTAAATAACTTGTACTTGGATTTTTTGGATTCGGCAAATTTTCCACTTCTGCTCTAAGCCTCCCAAACTTGCCATGTGCCAGTATTTTATGGCTATTATATTTTATTACAGGATCAGCAACTACTTTAACTCTCGTTTCATCGAAGCCAACACCAGCAAGCGAAAGGCAGGCAGCAACATTTATGTTGCGAGGAAAAAGCTTTACTGCCTCTCTTGCATTTCCATCAAATAAAATAGTTCTTTTTTCAAAATGCTTTCCAAATGCCTCTGGCGCTTTTGTGGTAACAAGAGTTACTTCATGCAATCCTCCAACGCTTGCAGCTTTTATTCCGTCAAGTCCTGCCACTGCACCAGAGGGCAAATAAATTTTGCATTTCTTTTCCTTTGCTTTTTTAACAAGCTTTTCTCTAAATTCGTTGTCGAAAAGAGCGCCTATTGTCATTATAATTAAATCTTTCCCTGCTTCAACTACCTTTTCTGCATATTCATACACTGCCTGCTGGGAGGCTGCTTCAAAGACAGTATCTACTAAAGGCAAGAAATTTTTAACCTCCTCAAATTTCGCTTTCTTTAATCTTTCAGCAAGTTTCCTCCCTTTCTCTTCCACAATATCATATAAATAAATTTCCTCAATTTCCTCCATTCCATCTGCTGCTTCTGCAACATCACTTCCTATAGCCCCGCACCCAATTATGCCGAGTTTCATTTAAGAAATAATGTTTATTTGCTATAAATACATAACCAAGATTTTGAAAAGAAATGAATGTTTAATGATTTTGAGCAGAGATAGAAGATATAATTAGCCAACTAAATGATCATGCCGTGGGAGAATTGTTATTATGCATTTGTTATTATGCATTTCCCATTGGAAAGTGAATGTGGACTATCAAAATATCTTTCGCTTATTTATTCACTTTTCACACTTCTTTATGGGCTACCTTCATAAATATAAAATACGTCAGATTCTTTCATTTCTAATGAAAGTTTGTGTTGGGGGGACTTTTGATATTATGCATGAAGGGCATAAAGCATTGATATCTAAAGCATTTGAAATTGGGGAAGAGGTTTTTATAGGAATTACAGCAGATGAGCTTGCAGATAAGCTTGGAAAAAGGGTAAGGAAATATGAAGAAAGAAAAAGAGATATTGAAGAATTCTTGGAAAAAAGGAAATGGCTTAACAGAGCAAAAATTGCACCATTGTATAATGTTTATGGTCTTACCCTTGACGAAGATTTTGATGCAATAGTTGTTTCTCCAGAAACAAAAAAGAGAGCAGATGAAATAAATGAAATGAGAGAAAACAAAGGAATGAAAAAAATGAAGGTGGTATGTATCCCTTATATATGTGCAGAAGATGGCATTCCAATTACCACAACCAGAATAAAGAGTGGAGAAATTGAAGGATGCAAAAGGCTTAAGCCCTTGAAGATATGCATAGGTTCCAAAAATAAAATGAAGGCAGAGGCAACAAAAGAAGTTTTTAGCGAATTCATTAAATCAATCAAAGTCGAATATGAGAGCGTTGAAGTCGATACAAAAAAACAACCATTGAATGAAGAAATTTTACAGGGGGCTATTAAAAGGGCAAAAGAAGCATGTAAAAAAGCTGACTATGGTGTAGGGATAGAATCAGGCATGAGAGAGGAAGAGGGAATATATTTTATTGAGCAATATGTTGCAATAGCTGACAAAACTGGCTATATTACTTTCGGGAAAAGCCCATCCTTTCAATGTCCCACATGGATTATTGAAGAAATTAAAAGAGGAAAGGAGATGAAAGAGATAATACCATTCAAAGACGATAAGGAAAGAGAGAAAGGGGCAATATGGTATTTTTCTAGGAAAATTGAAAGGAAGGAAATAACTAAACTTGCAGTTTTTATGGCTCTCCTCCCACGCTTTAGCAAAAGTTTTTAATTTTTACGTATTTTCACTATAAGCGGGGATGGCCCAGCCTGGTACGGCGCAGGATTGCTAATCCTGTGGGCGAAAGCCCTCGCGAGTTCAAAT
>CAZNGK010000058.1:0-8730 GCA_964572575.1 uncultured Thermoplasmatales archaeon
GTATTTTTAATAGAAGAAATTCACAAAATCATCATTTGCAAAATTCTTGATGAAGAAGTCATCAAATAGAATTATAAGAGTGTAATTAAATAAATGCATTGACTGAAAGAACATTTTTTCAAAATCTGAGTGCCAAAAAGGAAATAAAAAATATTATATAGCAAATATATATACAGTGAGAGCATGGTAACAGTAGAGGAAAGTCTTTGTAGAATTGAAATACTGAAGGAAGGAAGAGAATTTGTAGCAAAAGCCCGCACTCAAGGAGGAACTAAGGAGTATAGAAATACCATATTTGAGGATTTATTAAGGGAACTTTTTATTGATCTGCAAGAAGAGTTTGGCGAGCTCTGATGGTTGTTAAAGATAAGATTGGAAGGCGTCGTTATATTTTATTCAATGCTCAGGGAATTAAAAAATCTTATTTGCTCAAAAAAATGAGAGAATATGAAGGAAATTTAAAACTTGTTTTTTACAATGAATCATATGGTATAGTGAAATGCAAACACACAGAAAAGGAGAAAGTAATTGAGTTCCTAAGAAATGCAGGAATAGAAACGATAATTACTTCAGGAACAATAAAAAAATTGAAAAGAATAATCAGTAGCTCTTCGCAAGCCTCAGCCAACT
The DNA here is from genome assembly GCA_964572575.1 of uncultured Thermoplasmatales archaeon. Classification (GTDB taxonomy): domain Archaea; phylum Thermoplasmatota; class E2; order UBA202; family JdFR-43; genus VBQI01. The sequence goes on from CAZNGK010000058.1 coordinate 631, forward strand.
GATGCCATCTTTTCCACACACAACACATTTTTCATTGCATTCCCTTTCCTCCAGTGGGATGCCAAGGCTTTTTACTTCAAGTTCTTCCTCAAGTTTTTTACCACATTCTTCGCTTCCACACCAAGGCACCTCAATTATTCCATCTTTCTTCTCCATTTTAGTAATCACATGGACATTCTCCTCCAAGAATTTTTCAGCATTTTCATAGAGTCTTTTATCATATTCTCTCAACTCATTCTTTATTTTCTCTATTTCATTTCTCCCTATATTCTTCTTCACTCCATCTCTGGCTACAAGCGTTATCACGTTCTTTTCTATATCCTTAGGTCCTATTTCAATACGTAATGGTACTCCTTTAATCTCCCAATCATAAAACTTGCTTCCAGGAGTTTTGTCTCTATCATCTACTATACAACTCATACCTAAATTTTCAATTTCATCTTTTACCTTTGTGCATTCATCCATAATTTTTTCTTCCCATCCTTTAAAAATTATGGGTATGATAACAACTTTTATAGGAGCTACCGAAGACGGAAGCTTTATGCCTTTTTCATCTCCATGAACTCCTATAATTGCTCCAAGAACTCTTTCTGACATTCCATATGTTGTCTGATGACAGTAATAATGTTTTCCATCTACTCCTTCATATTTAATTTCAAAAGGTCTCGAAAAATTTTCTTTATATTGGTGAATGGAACCAACCTGCAGGGTTTTTAAAGATGGCATAAGCACATCCAACCCTATGGAATAAAAAGCTCCTGCAAATTTATCCCAATCTGGGCGTTTACTTGCAATGAAAGGAAGGCATAATGCATTGAAAAAGGATTTTGCTATTTCCAGATCCTGCTGTATCTGCCTCTCTGCATCTTCGAAATCTTCATGACATGTATGAGCTTCAAAGAAATGTATCTCTCTAACTCTTATGAAAGCCTTTGTCATTTTTGTTTCATATCTAAAAGTGTTGACAATCTGGAAAGTTTTCAAAGGTAAATCTGCATGAGAGCGAATCCATAAGGAAAAGAGAGAATAAAGAGCAGTTTCTGAGGTCGGGCGGAGCAAAAGCCTTTCTTCCAGCTCATTATCTCCCGCATGAGTTACCCAATAAACTTCGGAAGAAAATCCTTTAATATGCTCTTCCTCCTTCTTAAAAAATCCCTCTGGAATAAGGAGAGGAAAATAAACCTCTTCATGTCCTGTTTTCTCCATTTCCATCCTTATCAGCTTATCAATATTCTGCATAATTTTCCATCCATATGACTTCCAAACATTCATTCCTTTTATTGGATACCTTTTATCACATAACTCTGCTTCCTCAACTATTTCATTATACCATTCATCGAAGTTTTCCTTGTCAATCATCTTATGAGAAATAAAATCATGTTAAAAATGATTATGGTTATCGACAAATATTACCATGCTCTCAAAATGTTAACTTTCCTTCCTGCGAATTTTTTTGCTTCTTCAAAGATGCGATAATAAAAATCTCCATATACTGCTCTCTTTATTTTATACACATCTTCAGGAAATGCCTGTGTAATGCTCTCCAGCACATTCATTTTCAGATGAAGTGAATCAATGACGATTTCATTTACTCCAGCGTTAATAAATTCTTCAATGCAATAGTTAAGCTCTTCTTTCTTCATCAGTGGAAAAACTGGACCAAAAAAAATATAGGTAAAAATGTCTTCGTCTGAAAACTTCTTTATTGCATCGATTCTTTTATCTGGCAATGGAGCATAGGGCTCCCATTTTTGCAACACTTCCTCATTGAAAGTGGTTATTGTAACTCCTACTTTTGCATTTCCCTTTATATTACCTTCTTTTATTATATCAATATCTCTTGTCACCAAATCAGATTTTGTTAGAATATCGACAGACCATCCATATTTTACAAGCAGAGAGAGACATTCTCTCGTTATTTTATACTCCTTTTCCACTGGCTGATATGCATCTGTTGATGAAGAGATGCCCACCACACCTTTCCTCTTCTTTCTCAATTCTTTTCTCAAAACTTCGGGCATATTCTTCTTTGCTTTCACTTCATGCCATTTTTGCCTCTCAATGCGGAACAAAGAAGGCACATAGCAATAAATGCATGCATGGGCACAGCCATAATAGGGATTCAAAGAGTATTCCAAGCCGGGCAATTTAGACTTAGAAAGTGCACTCTTACAATATATTTCCGAAATCATCTATTCTCCTCTGGAAAAGCAAATTTTTGAGCAATTCACTTGTCTCAATCCACCTCTTAATAGGTATATGAAGCAAAGACGAAATGAAAAGCATTGCCTCTTTCGCTGTATCACATTTTTTCGGCTCGCTCTGCAAAGCTCTCCTTACATTCTCCCTCACATTCCACACACCAACAGGCATTATATAACCAGGATGAATCTCTCGCAGCACCACAACACCAGCCTGCCGTTTTTCCCTTTTAAGCAATTCTGCGCTGGCGAGGCGGGCTGCATAATAGCAACCTCCTATGCTTGCATATTTGCTTCTTCCATTATAATATTCATGGTCTCCAAAAAGCACAATTTCTTTTCCAAGAGGATTCCAAGTTGTGTTGGGATACCACGCTTCTATGAGTTCATATTGCCATGAGGAAGGATACATCAAAATTACCCATAGATTATCCAAGCTTTTTGTATAATAGATACGGAATTCATTCAGCCAGGGGTATTGCTTCACTTCTTCAACCAGATTCTTTCCAATTATATCATCTACAGCAGTAATGCTCCAGCGAGTTGGAACAAATTTCTTTTGCAAGCCAAATATTCCTGCAGAAAAAGCTTTCTGTATGCTTGAAACAAAGGTTCCTTCATTATAAAGCCACAAAACTGCTTCTGTAGCCTTCATTTCATCATAAAATGCTTTCTCTATTTTGTGATGAACTTTTGGATTTGAAACCCACATTTTTTTTATTGGAGCAGAAGGGCCGTGAGGTTGAACTTCATCATATAGGGCAATGACGCCTCGAGGTTTTTTCTCAAATTCTATCTCCATCTCCACTGGCTTAGAAGCCATTGCAATCTCCTGTGTATACTCTGCAATTCTTCCATCGGCATTCATAACATTAATGCGATACTTACCCCTTATTAATTTCATTCTGAAATCAACAATGTCATCAATTCTCTTCCCATGCCAGAGTTCCGGTGTATCCATAAATGAAGTGTCTCCACGCAGAGGAGGAAGCATTGGTCCAGCATATACATTTGGATATCCAATTCTGCCAACAAAAATTGAAGGAGGTGAAGAGCCAAAAATCACCTTTTTCTCCACCAAAGGCTTTGCCTCCAGATTTTTATAATATCTTACTAAAACAGGACATCTTTTCTTTCCACATAAAAGTTTAGCTCCTCTGCACCTTATACAAATGCTTTCTTCTAGACTAATAAATTTACGAGGCTTTGTTTTCATCTACAAAATAAAAAAGATTCATAGATAAAAAAGATTTTGGGCTTCTTTTGAAATACTGCATTTGTGTTATAGCATTATCATAACTTCGTTATCATGACTTCATCAATGAATATGTTCTGCTATTTTCACTTAATAGCATTTAGATGCATTAGCATAAAATATCCCACCAGCCTTCATTATTGTTTACCTTTTGACTAACAATTTCGCAAGCATATTATTTTCTTTTATATTCTCAATATATGAAATTCCTCAGCGTTATGCTTGTAGTTGCTGGAGCGGGCATACTTGTATCTGCATATTTAATGGCAACAAATTATGGAGAACATGAATACTGCATTATAGTAAAAACTGATGAGCAATCCTATCTATTAGACGATGAGATAAACATATGGATTGAAGTAAGAGATTATAAAAGCAGAAGCATATCCTTTCCAAGTTCTAAAATAGCTGATTTCTGCATTTATAGAGATGGTGTAAAAATTTATCAATGGTCAGATAATAAAACTTTTTTACAGGTTATAACTCCTTTGAATCTTTCAAAAGGATTTATACTTCTTGAGGCAAAGATTCCAGCTAACATTCTTGGAAATGGAACTTTTGAAATAAAGGCATGGATGGAAAAATTTTATGAAGACAATGAATTACATCCAGAAATATATGCAGATTCAATATTCATAGACGTGAAATAGCGCCGTCATTAGTCTGTTTTCCATATCAAAAACATGCCTGGAGCATCATCAGCCCGCTTTTTGAATTTCCATTTCTTATAAAACTCTGCCACACCTTTCGCAGCCATTAAGCCAATGAAAGAATTGTTGTGAGCATGTTTCTTTAAGTAGTCGATTATTGCCTCCATTATACGTTTTCCAATTCCTTTCCGCTGAAATTCTGGTAACACAATTACATCTTGGATATAGAAATAGATGCCATCGTCTCCAACTATTCTTCCGCAACCAATGACTTTGTTGTTAAATAAAACGCATATCGAAAATAAAGAATTTCTTAAACCTTTTTCAATTGCTTCATCATCTATTTCCATCCATCCAACTGCTTTTCTCAATTTTTTATATTCCTCAACAGTTGGAACCCGCTCAACTATTAAATATTCATCGTCCTTTATCATTGATTTAATAGGATTTCGTTATAAAATAATTACCTCCTTGATTAATTCATATGAGCCAAATGCATGCTTTTGCAGTAATGTATAAGTATGCCATTAACAAAGGATTTTTGTGAATGTTTTCGTGAATGGTTAATTTCAATGATGCCTTAACACAATCATTTTTAGGTTAACATCTCAAATGCAAATGCTTTTACAACTTCATTTCTTACATCTTAACATCAAAAGGAAAATAATATATTACCTTTTTCTATGCCAGTATAATGGGTGAAATTGAGAAGAATATTGAAAAAATTTTAGAAAATAAGTATAAGGAAGGGATGAAGATTATCAGAATGAGTAAAACTTCTCAGGAACTTTTAGAAGAATTGAAAGAGGAATGTCCCCATGTTCCTGAAAAAGAGCTTGTCAGCCTTTTCAAATCTGTTGCTGCAGGAACAAAAATGGTTGATTCTGCTATAATTTCAGCAGCTCATAATATGGAATATAATGCAACTCATCCTCCAAAGCCTGAAAAAACATGGCTTGATGATCTGTTTACAGATGTTGCAAGAAAAATCATAAAGCCAAAAGAATTGATGAAGAATAAAAAGCTGTATGCAGAATTAATAGATCTCATAAGCAGGCTCGAAGAGAAATATGATGACAAAGATCCTCCAGACATTGCAATTTTTAAGAGAAGAATAACATCTTTTCTTAAAGAAAAGGTGAAAAAGAAATGAGGATAGAGGAGCATCCAATACTCAAATTCAAAAGAGGAAAGGAAATTTACTTTTATTATAATGGAAAAAAATTGAAGGCGTATGAAGGAGAAACAATAGCATCTGCACTCCATGCAAATGGGGTTAAAATTTTAAGCAAAAGTGCAAAGCTCGCCCGCCCCCGCGGCTTCTTTTGTGGAATAGGAAAATGCTCCTCCTGCCTTATGAAGGTGAATGGAATACCAAATGTAAGAACATGCATTACATTAGTCAAGGAAGGCATGGTGGTTGAAGACAATGATAAAGACTTGCCCTCCAAAGAATATCCTCCGTGCTCTCATAAGAAAATGAAATGTGACATTGCTGTTGTTGGCGGCGGACCTGCTGGCTTAAGTGCTGCTTTAGAAGCTTCAGAGCATGCTGATGTATTGTTAATTGATGAAAACCCTCATCTTGGAGGACAGCTAATAAAACAGACTCACAAATTTTTTGGAAGTGAAGATGAGAGGGCTGGAACAAGAGGAATAAAAATTGCAGAAGAATTGGAGGAGGAGGTGAGAAATAAGGTAAGAGTTCTGCTGAATACAAGTGTCATTGGATATTATGAGAGAGAAAATCATTTTCTTGCATGTGCAAATAAAATGGCTGGCAAAGTATATGAAATAGAGGCAAAGAAGATTATTTTTGCAACTGGTGCCCAAGAAAACATGCTGATTTTTGAAGGCAACGACCTGCCAGGCGTTTACGGAGCAGGAGGTGTGCAAACCTTAATGAATGTATATGGAGTGAAGCCTGGAGAACGTGGATTGATTATTGGAGCTGGCAACGTTGGCTTAATTCTGGCATATCAACTTTTGCAGGCTGGCGTAAATGTGGCTTGCATTGTGGAGGCAATGCCAAAGATAGGCGGATATTTTGTTCATGCAGCAAAAATAAGGAGATGTGGAGTGCCAATATATACGAGGCATTCCATTAAAAAGGCATATGGAGATGGAAGCGTGAAGGGCGCAATCATAGCAAAGCTTGATGAAAAATGGAATTTTATTGAAGGAAGTGAAATGGACATTGAATGCGATTTCATCTGCCTTGCAGTTGGATTAATTCCTTCTATAAGGCTTGTTGCACAAACAGGGGCAGAAATTTCTTATATAAATGAAGCAGGAGGATGGATTGCTTTGCATAATGAACATATGGAAACAACTAAGGAAGGAATATATGTTGCTGGTGATTTGGCTAACATCGAGGAGGCTTCGACGGCAATGATTGAAGGAAAGATAGCTGGCTTGCATGCTGCTCATTCAATAAAACAGATTGTGGGCTTTGAAAGCAAAATTAAAAAATATATGGAGGAGCTGGAAATATTCAGGCAGGGTTATTTTGGTGCTCGTCCAAAAAAGGCGAAGGAAGAAATTAGAAGGAGATATTATGAAAAGATGGGAGACAGAAGGAATAGCTGAGCTTGCTGATTTAAATTTGCCAGAAGAAGAGCATTTGAAAAAAGGTGTTGCCATTATAGAGTGCATACAGGAAATTCCTTGCAATCCCTGCGTCGATGCCTGTCCATTCAACGCCATTTCCATGGAAAATATAAATGCATTGCCTCTTGTAGACTATGAAAAATGTGTTGGATGCGGAAAATGCATTGAAGTCTGCCCTGGCTTAGCAATTTTTGTTGTGAAAATTATAAATGAAAAGGCAATAATAATGCTTCCATATGAATTTCTTCCTTTGCCCAAAGAGGGGCAAAAGGTTAAAGCTTTAGATAGAGAAGGAAAAGAAATATGCGATGCAGTAGTAAAAAAGGTGAGAGAGGGAAAGACCAATGTTATTACCATAGAACTGCCAGCAGAACATGCAATGAATGCAAGGAATATAAAAGTGAGATAAACTAATTTTTAACCATAAGAAGAGGTTATCAAGAATCAGGAGAATAGACAGCCTAACAAACTATTTCCATCTTTTATAAGGAATAAATATGAAGTCAATCAACAAATTTTCATTTGTTTTCCAATGAGGACAGTTATTGAGAATTGTGGTGTTAACTTGGGATTTTTGATAGATATTTCATGAAAGATTGTTCTACAAAAGGAGAATAATTAATGAATGAAATATAACGATTAAATCCAAACACAATCTCCTAATTTTCGTTAAATTAACATTAGCTCGAGAATAACAATAAATTTAAATATATGTTTAAACATAAAAATATGGGATTCAAAACGCTCACCATTAAGGAGGATGTATACAAAAAATTGTTAGCCATTAAAGGGAAAAATGAGAGTTTCAGCGATCTACTGGAAAGATTAAGCAGAAAAAATGTTTTTTTGCTGAAAAAATTGAGGAGCAGTGTTGAATTTTCTAATAAGGAAAAAATGCTAAAAGAGATATATGAAAAGAGGAGAGAGAGGAGATTTGAATGATTGTTCTGGATACAGATGCTTTGATTGAAATTATGGATAAACGGTCCAAAAAAGGAGATAAAATTCTCAGAACAATAGAAAATGCTAATGAGGATATAGCCATCACTTCTTTAACATTGCATGAAATATTGTACGGCATATACAAATATGGGAAAAATGTACCAAGAGAACTGTTTCAGCTGGAAGCAATGGAGTATACTCCCAAAGATGCAATTCTTTCTTCAAAGCTGGAATTGGAAGCTGAAAGGAAAGGAAAAAAGGTTGCAAGAATTGATTGCATGATTGCAGCCATGGTTATTAATAGAGAGGCAAAATTACTCACACTCAATAAAAAGCATTTTGAGATATTCAACAAACTTTCTTTACTCTCTATAAAATGAGATAGCTATTTTGTGTTACATGTTAACAGCAAGTATATAAATATTTTTTCGATACTTAATAG
>CAZNGK010000059.1:0-5500 GCA_964572575.1 uncultured Thermoplasmatales archaeon
TTTCCTTCCGGCTTCATATATACTCTTATAAGCTGTAATTTCTCCAGCATTTTTTTCCTTAATTCTTCAATTCCGTCTCCATTTTTTGCAGAGATGTACACATAATCCTCCTTCCTTTCAACTTTTTCCTCGTCTATTTTATTTACAACAAATATTGCTGGCAAATATACTCTGTTGCCAATAATTGCATCTATTAGCTGTTCATCTGTTATATCATCTCTTATGACTACATCTGCATTGCTCATGTATTCCATTATTATTGCTTTCGCAGTTTCCTCATTTAACTTCCCTTTCCTAGAAAACTCAACATGAATTCCTCCCCTATCCTTTTTCTTTATTATTACATCCGGCTTCTTTTCATTTATCCTTATTCCAGCCTGCTTCAATTCTTTCTCAATTCTCTCTATCTCATTTAAGGTATAAATATCGACCATGATTATGATTAAATCAACAACTCTTGCCATTGAAATTATTTCCCTCCCTCTGCCCCTGCCAGCAGAGGCACCATATATTATGCCAGGCAAGTCCATTATCTGTATTTTGTATCCCTCATATTCCATTATTCCAGGAATAACATTTGTTGTTGTAAAATCATATTCTCCTACCTTGCTTTTCGCATTAGTTAGCCTGTTAAGAAGTGTAGATTTTCCAACAGACGGAGGACCAATGATGGCAACGCTTGCATCTCCAGTCTTTTTTATGGCAAACCCATGCCCCTTTTTTCCTCCTTTCTTGATTCTTTCTTCTCTTAACTTTGCAAGCTTTGCTTTAAGCTTTCCTATATGATGCTCTGTCGCCTTATTGTAAGGAGTATTTTTTATCTCTTCTTCGAGTTTCCTTATCTCCTCTTCAATATTCATGCTCGAGAAAATATAAGAAATGATAAATAAATCTATGCATATTTATTCATGCTTCGAAAATTTAAGCAAAATTTCATTTTAAATGCAACTTTCCGAACTATCATGCTTTTTCTGATATGTTATGTTATTGGCATCTTTTCCTTCCACTACATAGAAAAGGCTTCATGGCTTGACTCCTTCTACTGGATTGTAATCACTCTCTCTACAGTTGGCTATGGAGACATCACGCCCTCAACCCCCATTATGAAAATAATTGTATTCCCTATTGTACTCATTGGAATAGTTGTATTTGGCTCAATAGCAGGAATTATTGTAGAAGAACAACAGGCAAGGCTACGAGGGCTGAAAAAGTCAAAGCAAAATAATCATGTTGTAGTGCTTGGCTACAATGATGCGTCAGAATCTGCCATTCAGGAGCTGAAGAATAGATACGATATCACTCTTATAGACGATGTCATTGACATAAATCCATTCATGGGAGAAATACATTTCATAAAAGGAAATCCTAAGAAGGAAGATGTGTTAATGAAAGCAAATGTTGGAAATGCAAAATATGTTATAATTTCCTTGAGAGAGGATAGCGATACAATTCTTGCAATTCTTGCAGTGAAAAATTTGAGTGATGCAACAATCATTGTTAGCATTTCTTCAATAGAAAATATAAAGAGGGCAAGGGCTGCAGGCGCTCATGTTGTAGTTACTGTAGATGCTCTCGCTGGCAGATTTTTGGCTTCTGCAGTCTTTGAGGAAAATGTTGTGAGATTTTTTGAAGATGTATCAACTGGCAGAGAAGGATATGATATTGTGGAAATAAAGGCAAGAGAATTTGTTGGGAAGAAAGTTAAAGATATATTGCTTGAAAATTACGAGGAGGGTTTACTTATTGCAGTTGTAAGAAATGGAGAAATGTATATTAAGCCATTGCTGGAAATGGAGATAATGGATGGAGATCATTTGCTTTTTATAAAGGAGGCAAGCTAATTGCCCTTCTTATAATAAGGACACTTATCTTTCAAAACACATTTCTCGCACAATGGCTGGCGAGCTTTACATATTCTACGTCCGTGAGCTATGAGAAAATTTGCCAAATCAAACCACTTTTCCTTTGGAAATTTTTTCATCAAATCCTGCTCAATTTTTTCCCTATCCTTTTCTTTCGTAAGTCCAAGGCGCTGACTTAGCCTGATAACGTGAGTGTCTACAACAATTCCTTCATCTTTACGAAAGGCATTGGAGAGGACAACGTTGGCTGTTTTCCTGCTCACGCCTGGCAATTTAATTAGCTCTTCCATTGAATCTGGAACTTTGCCATTGTATTCGGTTGCTATAATTCTACAGCATTCTTTAATATATTTTGCTTTATTTCTGTAAAAATTAACACTTTTTATGTCATTTTGTAGCTCTTCCAAACTTGCATTGGCATAATCTTCAGCTTTTCTGTATTTTTTGAATAGCTCTTTTGTAACTATATTTACTCTTTCATCTGTTGTCTGTGCTGAAAGAATTGTGGCAATGAGCAATTCTAAAGGATTTGAATAATTAAGTGCAGTCCCTTTCACATCGGGATATTCTTTCCTCAATATTTCAACAATATCCATGAAAAGGATTTAAAAAGTGATAAAAATATTTTAGGGTCCATGAAATATAAGAATGAATTATTGAAATGCATTTTATATAACGAAAGCAAGCTTTTTCATTTTTATAAATTTAGGCAAGAAAATAAAATGGATGATTATCAGTTAGCCGTTTTTTGTTTCAATCGTCATTTTTCATGAGAATAAGGCCTTTATTGCCATTCCATAAAAAGTAAAAAATTAATATAACTTTTTTATAAAGAATTAGAAATGAAAAAATACCGGCGTCATCTGTTTATTGCTCTGTCGCTGGCTTCGCTGTTCATGCTTCTGCACATTTTAAAAGTGATAGGATGGATGTGGACTCTCATTTTATTTCTATTACTTTTCCCTTATCTTTCCTTCTCCATATTCTTCTCTTTCCTTAAATTGCCTAAAGGAAGGAATGCCATTGACTTTAGTAGAAGAAGATATAATGCGTAGTGAGGTATAATGGCGTTATTGCATAATAGGTATCATATCCTAAGAAGAATCTTTAATTTTATAGGCAATTCTTCTACTTTGTTTTCTTTCAGTGCAAGAGAAGCATTTACACATGATTCAACCATTTTTTCAAAAATTTCTTTTCCAAAATCAGCATTTGCTTCTGATGGACTGCCAATATATGCCTCCTCTGCGCCAATTTCTCTAAATTTTTTAACAGATTTCAACAATCCAATCTTTATTTTAACTGGTTCAATTTTGTAATTTTTTACTAGTTCAGGAAATAAATAAAGAGCTATAGAAGTTTCCTTCAGATCAGCATGAACTTCTCCTTCCATCTTTTCAAAAAGCTTTCCTTTGAAGTAAGCCACTGAAATAGGCTCACATGCTACAATACCATATTTTTTACCTTTTTTTATTGCTTTGTGAATGGCTTTAATATGCCATGGATCCATATGAAAATTGCAAATCAAAAAATACTTGAAGTTATGTTGGGCAAAAGAGATGAAAATGTCGAGCAATAACTTGTACAAATTTTTCCATGAAATAGATATTGTGCCGGGAAAATCATCTACATATTTACATACGCCAAGTGGGAGAGAAGGCAATGAAATACATGGTATATTTCTTCTTTTAAGCTCTTCGATTGTCTTCTCTTCCAATTTTTTTGAAATTATAAAATCTGTTAAAATGGGCAAATGAGGACCATGTGCTTCCATAGGACTAACTGTGAGCAGAAAAATGGTGTCTTGAGGGAGATTTTTGATTTCTTTCCAGCTCAATTTAGATATTTCCATGTTTTCCTAAATGACAAGTTTATAAATGTCTTTTTCTTTTATGAATGATGAATATACTGCTCGGTATAGGAAATGAAATGAATGGCGATGATGCAGTTGGAATATATGTTGCCCGTAAAATTAAATGTAAGGGATGGAAATCTATAGATTGTGCAACAGTTCCAGAAAATTTTGTAGGTGAGATATACAGATATAAACCAGATAAAGTTGTTATTGTTGATGCAGCAGATATGAATCTGAAGGCAGGCGAAGTGAGGAGGATTTCTAAGGATAAAATAGGAAAAGCAACTTTCTCAACACATTCAGTCCCGCTTTCTCTTTTCATATCCCATTTACAAAAATTGATGAACACAGAAGTCTTTCTTATAGGAATTCAGCCAAAAAGTATGTACGGGGAAATGAGTGAAGAAGTAAAAAGAGCGGGAGAAGAAGTTATTGAATACATAAAAAAAGGGAAAATAGAGGAAATCAAAGAGCTTTAAGGTTTTTAGTTAGGAAGCTTCATTTGTAGTTTCTTTTGTAGTTTCGTTTGTAGCTTCATTGCTTCCTTTTGCAATATCTTCCCATGGTTGGAAAAGACTCAATATAAAAACTTCCATGGAATCTGTTGAATGTAACCCTGCTATATCAAATGCCTTTACTGTCAAGTTTTTATTTCCAAATGCTCTTCCCCATCTCCATTCATAAGGAGATTCTGTATCATTGTATGTTTCCTCACCATTTACATAAAACTTAACGTTGTTCATCCCTATATTATCACTTGCATTAGCCAACACAGTTATTTTTCCTATAATAATTGTCTTTCTTAATGTTGGCAAAATGCTTCTTCCAAAAAGATAAAATTTCTTTTCAAGCGGACTCTCTATGCTGATTGAAGGGGGCGTCTTATCTATTTTTACTGTTAAATTATTTATTTTCTCAATATTCCCTGCGACATCATCTGAATAAAATTGCAAGAGATGCTCCCCTTCTTCACTGATTACAAAAGATTTGGTATACTTTGTCCAATTTCCCCCATCTACTCTGTAATATGTAGAATTAACTTGAGTTGTTGTTTCATTAACACTTAACTCTACTGTTACATTGCTTATATACCAGCCATTTTCACCCATAGTGCCATTTAACTTTGCAGTAGTTACTGGGGAAGCGGTATCTACAACAACTTTGCAGGTGTCTTCGCCATGTGCATTATTATTATCAGTTACATTCAATGTAACTGTATACTGTCCATCCTCTGCATATGTATGCTGAACTACCTCTCCAGTTCCAATTGTCCCATCGCCAAAATACCATTTATATGAAACTATTTCCCCATCTGGGTCATAACTTGCACTTCCATTGAAAGTAACTGTTTTTGTATTTACAACCTGGTCAGGGCCGGCGTTGGCAACAGGCGCACGATTCAATACATTTATAACATGCTCCACAGAGTCTCCATAGAGAGTGCCACTTATGTTCCATAGTACTACAAGTTTTACAGTATATGTGCCGGGTTCTTCATAAACATGCGTAGGATTTTTATGCAGAGAGCTATAACCATCTCCAAAATACCATATTCTCTCAGATATATTAGTCTGGTCTTCTGAGGTATCTGTGAATTGAATAGTTTCTCCAGTATATGGAGTAGTAGGTGACCAACTGAAATCAGCCTGCGGGTCTGAGATGGCAAATGCTGGAATAACAGAAAGTAATAAGGCAACTGAAATTGCTATACTTATCTTCTTCATTTTCATCTCCTATAATGTTATAGCAAAAAGGTTTTTAAGTATATCGGACACAAATTTTA
>CAZNGK010000059.1:5600-8632 GCA_964572575.1 uncultured Thermoplasmatales archaeon
ATTCAAAGTAAAAATTTATTATCTCCTTTAATATATCATTTAATGAGAGTTTTAGTTATTGGAGGTGGGGCCAGAGAACATGCTATTTGTAGAGCTGTTTGCAAAAACGATGCTGAACTTTATGCTTTTATGAAAAATGCAAATCCAGGAATAAAAAAAATTGCCAAAGACTTCTTCCTTCATAATGAATGTGATGCAGAAAAAGTACTATCATATGCCTTAGACAAAAAAATAGAGCTTGCAATCATTGGGCCAGAAGCTCCTGAAGAAGCAGGCGTAACAAATGTGCTTGAGAAGCATGGAATAATGGTTGCATCTCCTTCAAAAGAAGCAGCAGAAATAGAAACAAATAAAGAGTTTATGAGAAGCATTATGGAAAAGTATAAAATAAGAGGGAGTTTGAAATGGAAAGCTTTTTCAAATGTTGAAATGGCTAAGGAATTTATAGAAATGCTTGGCGGAGAAGTTGCAGTAAAACCTGTTGGTCTTACAGGAGGAAAAGGAGTAAAGGTTGCAGGAGACCATCTAAAAAGTATAGAAGATGCTGTCAGATATGCCAAAGAAGTAATTGAGAAAAAGATAGGAGGAGAGAGGAGAGTTATTATAGAAGAGAAGGCAGTTGGAGAAGAATTCACATTGCAGGCATTTTGTGATGGAAAAAATATTTTCCCAATGCCTGCTGTGCAGGATCATAAAAGACTCTTGCCAAACGATGAAGGACCAAATACAGGAGGAATGGGCTCTTATTCCTTCAAAGATGGAATTCTTCCATTTATGACCTCCGATGATTATGAAGAAGCTGCAGCAATTCTGCAGAAAATTATAGAAGCATTAAGGAGAGAAGGTAGGCAGTATAAAGGAACAATATATGGACAATTTATGCTCACTTCAGATGGAGTAAAAGTTATTGAAATAAATGCAAGATTTGGAGATCCGGAGGCAATGAATGTTCTTCCATTGCTTAAAACAGATTTTGTTGAAATATGCGCCTCAATGGCAGAAGGGAATTTAAGCAGCAAAATGATAAGCTTTGAATCAAAGAGTACAGTATGTAAATATGTTGTGCCAGATGGCTATGGAATATCTCCCAGAGCGAATCAAGAGATTTTTGTAGATGAGAGTAAGATAGAAGAGGAGGGAGGAATGCTGTTTTACGCATCAGTAAATGAAGTAAATGGAAAAATATACACAACAACTTCTCGCTCCCTCGCCGTTTTGGGAATTGCACAAGAAATTGAAGAGGCAGAAGAAATATGTGAGAGAAGTCTTAAGCATGTTAGAGGAAATGTTTTTGTCAGGCATGACATAGGAAAAAAAGAATTAATAGAGAAGAGGATAAAGCATATGGAAATGATTCGCGGTTAATATGCAGATGATACATCTATATATTGTAGGAACTGCGGGTTCTGGTAAAAGCACTCTTACTCATGCTTTTAATGAATGGTGTCATCGTCAGGGTTATGATTCAATCACAGTTAATCTTGATCCCGGTGTGATGAAACTACCTTATTCGCCAGAAGTGGATGTTAGAGAATGGATCTCTCTGGAAGAGGTTATGAAAGAATATAATCTTGGACCAAATGGAGCTCAGGTAGTATGTGCAGATATGCTTGCTTTAAATGCAAAGGAAGTAGAAGAAAGACTTGGCGAATACAGAGCAGATTATGTATTAATCGACACCCCCGGTCAGCTGGAACTTTTTGTTTTTAGAAGTACTGGCAGAGTTATAATAGAACAGCTAGGAAAGGAAAAAGCGCTTTTACTATTTTTGATAGATCCTTCCTTGGCTACCACTCCATCTCATTTTGTCTCCCAGCTTATGCTTTCTGCAACGACACAATTTAAACTCGATGTTCCTCTAGTTAACATTCTCACCAAAATAGATATTGTTGATAAGGAAGCACTTGAGATAATAAAGGAATGGGGCGATAATCCTGATAAGCTTTACAGTGATTTACTACTTTATTCCTCCTCTCTCTATCAGCAGATGAGCGAAGGTATAATCAATGTAATTAAAGAAATGGAAGCTCATACTGCTCTCATACCAATCTCTTCAGAAACATGGGAAGGAATGGAAGATTTGTATGCAAGTGTCCAGAATATCTTTCATGGTGGAGAAGATTTAGAGAGGAAATAATTAACTTAACTATTCTGGCAACTTGAATTTACTGAATGCATTTGCAGCCATCTCTATGTAATCCTTATTTTCGTTGTACCATTCCTCCCATTTCTTTAGCTTTCTCGATGCCTCTTCAAATTCTCTGCTCAAATCTTCGAACTTCTTATATAGCTTGGCAAGTCTCTCCTGTTCTTTCCTATACATTTTTTCCATTTCGTCATATCTTTCCTTGTAGGCAACCAAATCTTTTAATGGCTCAAGTTGCTTGACTTTTTCCATTAGCTCTTCTGCCTGCTTCTTATATGGAATATAAGATTTCAATTCCTCTACTTCTTTTTCCAGACTGCTCCTTCTCTCCCTTTCTTTCACAATTTCAATTTTCAATTCCTCTAGCTCCTTGGTTTTTTCTTCAAGTTCTTTTTTCAATCTGTTAAGCTTCTCCCTGTCCTCTTTCAGTTCTTCCATATCTTTTATTTCTTCCTCGAGAGATTTTAACTCCTCTTCTTTCTTCCTTAACTCCTCTTCCTTTTCCTCTATTTCTCTGTCCTTCACAATGAATTCGTCTTCCTGTTTCTTGTACGCATCCCATAATTTTTCAAGCCTCTCCTTTTCCTTCTCAAGCTCATTCTTATATCTCTCTGCTTCCTGCAAGGCGGCAAGGGCGCGCTCCTCGGCGCTCTCCATCCTCTTTTTCATTGCTTCCATTACTTCTTCCATTCTTTCAATTTGTTCTGGTGAGATAAGCTTTTTGAGCTGTTCAAGTGCTTCCTTTTCTTTATAGGAGCCTTTTACAATTGAATCTATTTCTTCAATTACTTTCTTGAAATTTGCCTTAAATTCTTCAATACCGTATATCTCCTCCATGTTCTCACTAAAGAATGATTTTTATGCTATTTAAATATTATCACAAAAT